>DBFWRP010000316.1:0-6876 GCA_048222005.1 Muribaculaceae bacterium
GGCTTATAAAGCCTACATCGATTCAATCAGCAAGCAGCCTGTATGGCTGGGTTACAACTACAACGAAGTGCAGAAATGGGGTGTGGGTCTCGGCCTCGACCTCAAGGGCGGTATGAACGTGATTCTTCAGGTTTCGATGCCCGACATGCTTCGCTCCATGAAGAACGCCGACGCCGACGAGGCCTTTGAAAAGGCCCTGGCCAACACCGATTCGATTATCGCCGGCAACCATTCGAGCGATTATGTGGGCACTTTCGTCGACCAGTACCGCCGTCTCAATCCCGGCGCCGACTATTCGGTTGTGTTCAGCTCGATTGTCAAGCAGGGACAGAGCGACAAGGATGTTGCCTCCACGCTCAAGTCGGAAGTGAAGGACCGTGTGAACAATTCGGCCACCAACGTGCTCCGTTCGCGTATCGATGCCTATGGTGTGGTTTCGCCCAATATCCAGGTTCTTCAGGACAACGACGGCCAGATTCTTCTCGAGCTCCCGGGTGTGAAGGAACACCAGCGTGTGCGCGAGCTTCTGCAGCGTTCGGCCAACCTCGAATTCTACGAGTGCTACGGCTCGAACGAGATTGCCGGTCAGGTGGCTCAGCTTGACAACGCCCTGCGTGCCAAGAACGGCACCGGCCTGCGCGAGCGCTTCCTGATGATCAACACCGACGCATCGCCCATCTTCGGTATCGCCACCGCAAAGGAGCGCGAGAACATCGACGCCCTTCTGGCCACTCCCGAAGCAAAACAGTATCTCCCCTCCAACCTCCGTCTGCGCTGGAGCGTGAAACCCTCGCCGGTGAACTTCACCGACACGGTGACACACCAGGACCGTCAGATCGACACCTACCAGCTCATCGCCCTGCGCGCCACCAACGGTGGTCCCGCGCTTGATGGTTCCTGCGTGGTAGGCGCTACAAGCGACTTCGACCAGATGCAGGGCAACGTGGTCTCGATGACCATGAATGCCGACGGCGCGCGCGACTGGGCCCGCATCACACAGCGCAACATCGGTCACCCCGTGGCCATTGTGCTTGATGATCTGGTTTACTCTTACCCCAACATCCGTCAGGCCATCGAAGGCGGCCGCTCGCAGATCACGGGCGACTTCACCGTCGAGGAGGCTCAGGACTTGGCCAACGTGCTCAAGAGCGGTAAGATGACCGCCAAGGTCGACATCATCTCCGACATGGTTATCGGTCCGTCGCTCGGTCAGCAGGCCATCGAATCGGGTATATGGTCGTTCATCGTGGCACTCGTGCTCCTGATGGTGTTCATGTGCTGCATCTACGGCGTGATCCCCGGCCTGATCGCCAACTTCGGTCTGATCTGCAACCTCTTCTTCACATTCGGTATCCTCGCATCGTTCCAGGCAGTGCTTACCCTCAGCGGTATCGCCGGTATCGTGCTCGCCCTTGGTATGGCCGTTGACGCCAACGTGCTCATCTTCGAGCGTGCCAAAGAGGAACTCCGCGCCGGCAAGACCGTGCGCACCGCCATCGCCGACGGTTACTCCAACGCCTTCTCGGCCATCTTCGACTCCAACCTCACATCTATCATTACAGGTGTGATCCTGCTGTTCTTCGGAACAGGTCCCATCAAGGGCTTCGCAACAACCCTTATCATCGGTATTGTCTGCTCGTTCTTCACCGCCGTTTACCTCACACGCATCTTCTTCATCGCGTTCGGCAAACGCAAGGCGTTCCAGAACCTCACATTCACCACAGGCATTTCGCGCAACCTGTTCAACAACAATAACTTCAACTTCCTGGGCGCACGCAAGGTGTCGTTCCTCGTTGTTGGCGCGTTTGTCTGCATCGTTGTCATCTCGCTCTTTGTCCGTGGCCTCAACCAGGGCATCGACTTCTCGGGTGGCCGTAACTACGTTGTGAAATTCGAGAAACCCGTCAAGACCGACAACCTGCAGCGTCTGCTCACCCCCGTGTTCAACACCGACGGCAACGTGGCTTCGGTTTCGGTAATCACCATCGAGAACTCCAACCAGGTGCGTATCTCCACCAACTACAAGATCGGTTCGTCGGAGGATGCATCGGCCATCGAAGGTGAAATCACCGACAAGCTCTACAATGTGTTCAAGGCCGAAGGTCTTCTGCCCAACGGCATGACTCTCGAAGAGTTCTCCACCACCGACGAGACCCAGGGTATCCTGTCGTCGCAGACCGTAGGCCCGACTGTGGCAAACGACATGCGCAACAAGGCATACATCGCCGTGATTCTTTCGCTTGCAGCCATGTTCTTCTACATCCTGCTCCGCTTCCGCAATGTGGCCTTCTCGCTCGGCGCACTTGCCGCCGTTGCGTTCACCGCATTCTCGATCATCGGCTTCTACTCGCTCTTCTGGGGCGTTCTGCCTTTCGCAATGGAGATCGACCAGACCTTCATCGCCGCCATCCTGACCATCATCGGTTATCAGATCAACGATACGGTGGTTGTGTTCGACCGCGTGCGTGAAAACATCGGCCTCTATCCCAAGCAGGATTTCTTCACCACAGTGAACAAGTCGCTCAACTCGACCCTCGGACGAACCATCATGACCTCCACCTCGACCCTGCTGGTGCTCCTCTGCATCTTCATCCTCGGCGGTGACTCCATCCGTTCGTTCATCTTCGCCATGCTCTTCGGTGTGATCACCGGTACGCTGGCCACACTCTTCATCGCAACTCCCGTTGCCTATCTGGTCAACACCCGCAAAGCCGGTAACGTTGCCAAGCAGGCCTAAGGAAACATAGCACTACAGGTTTGCTCCGGCCACTCCGGAGCAAGCCGATAAAAACAAAATGAATGCCCCCGGCACCAATCGGTGCCGGGGGCATTCATTTTGTTTTATCCGGCTATTTTAGCTATAATAGCTATCTTAGCTAAAGTGGCTATAATAGCTATCTTGGCTGTTTTAAGCAAGCATGGGCTGAATGCGGTGGAGTGCCTCGATGAAGGCGCGGGCCTCGTCCATGGTGTTGTATAGGCCGAACGATGCGCGCACGGTGCCTTCGATGCCGAGCGATTCCATAAGCGGCTGGGCGCAATGGTGGCCTGTACGCACGGCTACGCCGAGTTTGTCGAGCAGCATCCCGGTGTCGTAGTGGTGGGCGTTGCCCAGCAGGAACGAAATCACGGCGCATTTGCCGGGTGTGGTGCCGAAGATACGCATGCCGGGAATCTTCTGCATTTCAGCCGTGGTCCATTCGAGCAGCTCGTGCTCGTGCGCGGCTATGTTGTCGATGCCCACACGTTCCAGGAAGTCGAGGCACGACGACAGTGCGGCAATGTCTACGAAGTCGGGTGTGCCGGCCTCGAATTTCAGCGGGAGTTCGGCAAAAGTGGTTTTCTTGAAACTTACGTGCGAAATCATTTCGCCGCCACCCTGATAGGGGGGCATCTTCTCGAGCCATTCCTCCTTTCCGTAGAGAATGCCCACGCCTGCGGGTCCATACATCTTATGGGTGGAGAAGGTGTAGAAGTCAACGTCGAGCGCGCGCACGTCGATGTGCATGTGCGGGGCTGCCTGGGCGCCGTCCACAAGCACCGGAACACCCATCGAGTGGGCGTATTCCACGATCTCGCGTATGGGGTTGACCGTTCCGAGCACGTTCGACACGTGGCAGATGCTCACCAGGCGGGTGCGTTCGTTGAAATGGGCGCGGAACGCCTCCATGTCGAGCGAGCCGTCGGGATGGATGGGCACCACACGCAGCAGCACGCGCTTGCGGTTGCCGAGCAGCTGCCAGGGCACGATGTTGGCATGATGTTCCATCACCGTCAGGATAATCTCGTCGTTGTTTTCAAGGAACGAGCCGAAGCTTGATGCCACGAGATTGATGGCCTCGGTGGTGCCACGGGTGAAAATCACCTCGGCGGTGGAGGCGGCGTTGATGTAGGCGCGCACCTTTTCGCGTGTGGCTTCCATCATGCCGGTGGCCTCCTGCGATATGGAGTGGACGCCACGGTGCACGTTGGCCTTGTGCTCGAAGTACATGGCCTCGATGGCCTCCACCACCTGTCGCGGGGTCTGCGATGTGGCGGTGTTGTCGAGGTAGACAAGCGGCTTGCCGTATATTTTCCGGTCGAGAATAGGGAATTCCTTACGGAGTTCTTCAACTGAGTACATGCTTGGAATATGTTTCTTGCTTTGTGTGTGGGTTCAGGATTGGGAGCACTCGCTGCATGTGGCACGCTGGCCGGCGAACCGGCATTCAACCATGTGGCGAAGGCGGTCGCGCAGGGGGAGGAGGTCGATTGTGTCGATCACATCCATCATGAACGCCTGCATCAGCATTCGGCGGGCCTCGTTGAGGGGTATGCCTCGGGTCTGCATGTAGAACAGAGCGCTGTCGTCGAGCTGCCCTGTTGTGGCGCCGTGCGAGCATTTCACGTCATCGTTGTAGATGAGCAGCTGCGGCTTGGTGTGCATGCGTGCATGTGTGGATGCCAGGATGTTGCGGTTCGACTGGTATGCCTCAACGAACTGCGAGCATGAGGCCACCTCGATGCTCCCCTCGAAGGCGCCTGAGGCACTTTCGTCGAGCACGTATTTGAACAGCTGGTTGCTGTGGCCGTGATGCCCTTCGTGCACCAGGGCGGAAGAGTTGTCGATATGCTGGTTGGCCGAACCGATGGCCATGCCGGAAAGGCGCGTGCGTGTGTGGTCGCCTGCGACACGTATGCTGAAGTCGTTGCGTGTCACGCCATTGGTGAGTGTTGCGGCGCATACGTTGACCGACGAGCCTGTGTCCTGACTGACGAACATGCGGCTGTACCGGGCCGTGCAGGCCGATGATTCCTCGATGTCGTACCATTCCACGGTGGCGTTGTCGCCGGCGAATATCTCCACCACCTCGCTCGATATTACCTGCTGGCTTTCGGGGCGTGTGTGGTCGCATTTGAGCACCGCTATGTGCGAGTCAGCTTCGGCCACAAGGAGTGTGCGCCGTGCTGCCATAAGCGGAAATCCTGCCTGGAAAATCTGCACAATCTGCAGGGCTTTCTCAAGTCTTACGCCACGTGCCACGTGGATGAACACGCCGTCCTGACACAGCAGTGTGTTGAGCCGTGCGGCAGCATCGGCCGGCCCGGAGGCGGCCTGTGAGCAGAGTGAATCGTAGCAGCGGTCCACAATGTCGGGATATGCCTTGGCGGCATATGCCAGCGAGCACACCGTCACGCCGTCGGGCAGATTGCCCAGCAGGGTGGGGGTGGCGGCAAAGCGGTCGTTGACCACAACTCCGAGCAGCGTGGAGAGGTTGGGCACTCCGCAGCGGAAGGATGCGGCCACGTCGGCCGGTATGTCAACGCGGTTGATGTTCACGCCGAAATCGGGGGCGAACATATCGTTGACCGAAGTTTTCTCGAACCCCTCGTCGCCGCTGTCGGCCAGGCGTCCCGCCATTTTCAGGTTTTGCAGGGCCTGCGGTCGGCGCGCGTTCAGCACTCCGGCGCTGTGGGCGTCGATGGTGTCGCGGTTCGATTCGTAAAGGTCGATATATTGTTCAAGTGAATTCATCTTCGAGTGGGAGACTTTGATGTGAAATTTGTGTGCACGGGCAGCTTTGATATTGTCAGTGCGTGTGCCGGTGCGTGTGTCAGTCCTTGAGCCAGTCGTAGCCTTTCTCTTCAAGCTCAAGTGCCAGTTCAGGGCCTCCGGTGCGCACAATGCGGCCTTTGTAGAGCACATGCACGAAGTCGGGCTTGATGTAGTCGAGCAGGCGCTGGTAGTGGGTGATGACGATGGTGGCGTTGCGGTCGGTGCGCAGCTGGTTCACACCACCTGCCACCACGCGCAGGGCGTCGATGTCGAGTCCGGAGTCGGTCTCGTCGAGAATCGACAGGCGCGGCTCGAGCACTGCCATCTGGAAAATCTCGTTGCGCTTTTTTTCGCCTCCCGAGAACCCCTCGTTGACCGAGCGCGATGCCAGCTTGTTGTCAAGTTCCACTATGGCACGCTTCTGGCGCATGAGTTTCAGGAAATCGCCGGCACTCAGCGGCGCTTCGTTGAAGTATTCGCGCTTGGCGTTGACGGCGGCACGCATGAAGTTGACCATCGACACGCCGGGAATCTCCACCGGATACTGGAACGAGAGGAACAGACCCTCGTGGCTGCGGTCCTCGGGCGAGAGGGCCAGCAGGTCGAGCCCGTGGAAATCCACCGAGCCGCCGGTGACGGTGAATGCCGGATTGCCGGCAAGCACACTCGAGAGGGTGGACTTGCCAGAGCCGTTGGGCCCCATTATGGCATGCACTTCGCCCGGATGCACTTCCAGGTCGATTCCTTTGAGAATTTCCTTGTTGTCGATGCTTGCACGCAGGTCGGTGACTTTAAGCAATATTTCGTTGTTCATCAGAAGCAGGATTTGTTTTGTGTTCAGTTTTGTGGTTATAGCTAAGATAGCTATTGTAGCTAAGATGGCTGGCGCGTCAGCCCACCGAGCCTTCGAGCGAGATGGAGAGCAGGCGCTGCGCCTCTACGGCAAATTCCATGGGGAGCTTGTTCATCACCTCCTTGGCATATCCGTTGACAATCAGGCCCACGGCCTGTTCGGTGGAGATGCCTCGCTGGTTGCAGTAGAAAATCTGGTCTTCGGAGATTTTGGAGGTGGTGGCCTCATGCTCTACCACGGCCGAGGGGTTCATAACGTCAATGTAGGGGAAGGTGTGTGCTCCGCATTTGCTGCCGAGCAGGAGCGAGTCGCACTGGGTGTAGTTACGGGCGTTGTGGGCAGCGGGAGTCACTTTCACCAGTCCGCGGTAGGAGTTTTCGCTGTAGCCGGCCGAGATGCCTTTCGACACGATGGTGCTCTTGGTGTCGGGGGCGAGGTGAATCATCTTTGTGCCGGTGTCGGCCTGCTGGTAGTTGCGGGTGACGGC
>DBFWRP010000317.1:0-1509 GCA_048222005.1 Muribaculaceae bacterium
GTACCGGGCTTTCTCTTCAATCCGGCGTGGCCTATACCTGCATCAAGCCCACCCAGTCTATGCCCACAATCGTCAGCAGCAGTGGGCAGAATAATATTGATGCCATCAAACGGTACTTCTGCTCAGAATATGCCTGCATGATGGTTGCTCAGGCAGCAGGTGTAAATTACGAGCGGATGATTGCCGGCGAATATAAGCTTCTGATCGAACCCATCGCCTACTTTACCCACAATGGCCAGTATTACTGCATGACAGCAACAGAAGCTGGCCTGTACGATCAGCTGGCGGGTGGCTCTCTGCGAAGGACTATGACCTCGCTCACCCATAAGAACTTGCCCTTGAGCATGTTCCTGGAGTTCAGTGACCTGGGTATTTCTGCCTGGGGCGGCAGCACCACCGGGACGCAGAACAACTCCGACATCATCAATACCCTCGGCGTTGGCATTGTCTGGTTTGATGAAATCCCGCCCGAAGGCGAGATTGAGGCCCCTGATGTAGAGTATCGGGTAGATACTGATGTAATCACGACCGTGACACTTCGGACTGACACCGACCTTACACCGGATAACCCCGCCTCAGTGACTTTTTCTATTCTCGGCACATCCTACCGGGTCAACAATATTGTGATTCCGGCCGGCGACAGCCAGAAAGTCTGGGTCAAATGGCACACTCCCTCCACTCCCCAGACAGTCACTATAACGGTATCCGTCAGCGGCGCTTATACCGCTCAGGATACCTTTGTGGCGAAGATCGTAGATCTGAACGAACACATCCCGCCTGATCCCGTAGCTACGGATACCAATCCGAGCTATACACTGCCGTCCCTTCCTAGCGAGACACAGAAGCTGACCGCCAACTGGGGTGTTTGGAGCTGTTACTGGGTGCCGGTGTGGGTATGGTGTGACCACGGAGAAGACGGCGGGCACTGGGTTGATGAAGGCTATTGGGAGTATGAATACACCGGTTACTCCGCTTCGATCAGCGGTGTCATGTCCTTGATGCCTGATGACATTGTACCGACCGCCTCCGGCAAGGCCATGAAGAGCGGGTACGGCGTCAAGCAGGATGTGACCGCAACGCTCTCCACCGATGCACCCACCAGTCACATTACCCATCCGCAGACGGCGTTTTCTGTGTTTCCGGAATTCCAGTACCAAACCTATCTGCGTCTTCTGCAGCGGGTGTCCAGTGGCCGAAGTGCAAAATTCACCTTCCAGCCCAACGACTTCTCCACTTACAACAGAACGGTGCATTTTACGCCTATCTGGTTCCCGGATTCTACCAACTATACAGTATTTACTCAGGTTTGGGACACTTGGACGCCGGATGGGATGCTGAGCATCAATCTGAACGATTATGTATCGATCAACGGGAGCCTCTATGATGACTGGTATACCAATCGAGAATAGTATCTGGTCGGCATATCTGCTCACCGCATTTTTGGTGATTGTCGGGTTTGCCTTCTACGATATCTTTCATCGGCGAGTGCCCGACCGGGCGCTCGTCTTT
>DBFWRP010000318.1:0-1488 GCA_048222005.1 Muribaculaceae bacterium
GCATTCGCAACACAGAAAGGGGGCATCGGCAAATCCACCGTCACGGCACTTGCCGCCAACTACCTCCACAACGTGAAAGGACACAATGTCGCCGTCATAGACTGCGACGCCCCGCAGCACAGCATACACGGGTTGCGTGAGCGTGAAACGGGACTTATCGGCGGGAGCCTCTATTTCAAGGCACTCGCGTGTGACCACTTCCGCAAGATAAGGAAGAACGCCTATCCGGTCATCGCAAGCGACGCCCTCAACGCCCTCGATGATGCCGAAAGGATGCTTGCCGCAGAAGAGGTGAAACCCGACGTCGTGTTCTTCGACATGCCGGGAACCCTGAAAAGCAAAGGCGTGGTCAAGACCCTCTCGCAGATGGACTACATCTTCGCGCCCATGAGTGCCGACCGTTTTGTCGTGGAAAGCACCCTGCAATTCGCCGTGATGTTCCGCGACAACCTCATGACGACGGGACAGGCGAAAACAAAAGGACTGTACCTGTTCTGGACGATGGTGGACGGCAGGGAGAAGAACGGGCTTTACGACCTGTATGAGGATGTGATCGCCGAGATGGGGCTGCCGGTGCTGTCCACCCGCCTGCCAGACAGCAAGAAGTTCCGGCGCGATCTCTCGGAAGAGCGCAAGAGCGTGTTCCGCTCGACCATCTTCCCGATGGATGCGTCCCTGCTGAAGGGGAGCGGCATCCGTGAGTTCTCGGAAGAGATAAGCCGTATCATCAGACCTCAATAATCATGGGCAGCAGGAAAGTGAACCCCGAAGGCATCGACGAGGAACTGTTGATAGCCTCCATCGGCAGACGCAGGCAGGACGGGACCCTGTACCACGCGCAGGAGCCGCCCGCACCTGCTCCCGAAGAAGAAAGCGTCCCTGAAACGGAACCGCCTCCCGTGCAATCCACGGCAAAGGAAAAACCGCAGAGGGACACCGTCCGCCGCAAACGGCAGGAGGACGACTATTCCGGGCTGTTCCTCCGCCGCAACGAGATAAAGACGCGCCAGTGCGTCTATATCAGCCGCGATGTCCACAGCAAGATTCTCAAAATCGTGAACGACATCGCCGGGCGTGAAATCTCGGTAGGCGGCTACGTGGACACCGTGCTGCGCCAACATCTGGAACAGCACAAGGAGAAAATAAACGAACTGTACAAGAAACAACGTGAAGACTTGATTTGAATATGGAAAAGAACCAGAAAAACAGAAGTCCGCAGCATGACGGCGGCGGTATGCTTGCCCAAGTGCAGGCGAGTGTGGAAATCCTCTCTCCCGTGCCGTTAGGCGGCAAATGCGGTGAGAAGGACTATGAACGGCTGTTCATCCGTGAAGCCGAAGTAAAGGCACGCGAGGGAAAGATGGCGTATGTGCGTCCGGAGTACCACGACCGCATCATGCGTATCACCCGTGTGATCGGGCATGACCGGCTGTCGCTGTCCGCCTACATCGACCATGTGCTTACGCACCACTTCAACCAGTGCGAGGA
>DBFWRP010000319.1:0-2354 GCA_048222005.1 Muribaculaceae bacterium
AATTCAGAATTCGGCGTCACTGGGCACCGGTATCAGAAGCCGGGGCTTCATATGTGCCGTCTGTTTCCTGCGGAGTTTCCGCCTCAGGCTTGGCCACTGAAGTAACAATCTTGTCGCCATCCTTGTCGTAATCCACTTTGATGGTATCGCCTGGATTAAGCTCCGCATTGATAATCAGTTCGGCCAGAGGATCCTCCAGATATTTCTGTAAGGCACGTTTGAGCGGACGCGCGCCATACTGCTGGTCGTAACCCTTTTCGGCTATATAGTTCTTGGCCTCATCGGTGATGTTGAACTCATAGCCGAGTTTCGACATGCGCCCGAGGAATCCGCGCAACTCGATCTCGATAATCTTGAAGATGGCATCGCGGTCGAGCGGGTCGAACATCACGATATCATCAATACGGTTAAGGAACTCCGGCGCGAAAGCCTTGTTGAGGGCTTTCTGCAGCACGCCCTTCGAATAGTCCTTCTCCTTTTCGTCCGAACGGATGTTGAACCCTACTCCGGCTCCGAAATCCTTGAGCTGGCGTGTGCCGATGTTCGAGGTCATTATGATAAGGGTGTTCTTGAAATCGATGCGGCGCCCGAGGCTGTCGGTGAGACGGCCTTCGTCCATCACCTGCAGCAGCAGGTTGAACACATCGGGGTGCGCTTTCTCTATTTCATCGAGCAGCACGACCGAATAGGGCCGGCGGCGCACTTTTTCTGTGAGCTGTCCGCCCTCCTCATAACCGACGTATCCCGGAGGCGCTCCGACAAGACGGCTCACGGTGAATTTCTCCATGTACTCGCTCATGTCTATGCGGATGAGGGTGTCGGCAGAATCGAACATATATTCGGCGAGTTTCTTGGCAAGGTGTGTCTTACCGACGCCCGTAGGACCGAGGAACATGAATGTGCCTATCGGCTTGTTGGGGTCTTTAAGTCCGACACGGTTGCGCTGGATGGCTTTCACAATCTTGTCAATTGCGTTGTCCTGGCCGATGATGTCGCCCTTGAGCTTCGGCGCCATCTCGCGCAGACGGCTCCCCTCGGCCTGGGCAATGCGTTGCACGGGCACCCCCGTCATCATGGCCACAACTTCGGCCACCTTCTCGTCATCCACCGTCACTCGGTTCTGCTCAAGCTGTTTTTGCCACTGTTCGTTGGCCTTCTGCAGTTCGGCCTTCAGGTCCTGCTCCTTGTCGCGGAAAGATGCGGCTTTCTCGAAATCCTGACTTTGGGCGGCAGCGAGTTTGGCGGCTCCGGTTTCCACAATCGCCTGCTCCAGTCGCTCTATCTCCTCAGGCACCACTATATTTGTGATATGGGCACGCGAGCCGGCCTCGTCAAGGGCGTCGATGGCCTTGTCGGGGAAATTGCGGTCGGACAGATAGCGCTCGGTGAGCGACACACAGGCTCGCAGTGCACTGTCGGTGTAGTTCACGCCGTGATGGTCCTGATATTTATCCTTTATGTTATTGAGAATCTGGAGCGTTTCCTCCGGAGTCGTAGGCTCTACCATCACCTTCTGGAAACGGCGTTCGAGGGCGCCGTCCTTTTCGATGTTCTTGCGATACTCGTCGAGAGTTGTGGCACCGATGCACTGAATTTCTCCACGGGCAAGCGCGGGTTTGAGAAGGTTGGCGGCATCCATTGTGCCGGCGGCATTTCCCGCACCCACGATGGTGTGCAGCTCGTCGATGAACAGAATCACGTCCGGATTTTTCGACAGTTCGTTAAGTATGGCCTTGACGCGCTCCTCAAACTGGCCGCGATACTTGGTGCCGGCCACCAGCGAGGCCATGTCGAGGCTCACCACTCGTTTGTCGAACAGGATGCGGCTCACCTTGCGCTGCACGATGCGCAGAGCCAGCCCTTCCACAATGGCCGACTTGCCGACACCCGGCTCACCTATGAGCACGGGGTTGTTCTTTTTACGGCGGCTCAGAATCTGTGCCAGGCGCTCTATTTCATTCTCACGCCCAACGACCGGGTCAAGGCGCCCGTCCTCGGCGGCACGCGTTATGTCGGAGCCGAATTTGTCGAGAGTGGGCGTATCGTTGGAGCCGCGGCCCTGACGGCGCGACTGGCTGCGTTCCGGCTCGCCCTGGCGGCTCTGCTCACCGCTGTAGCCGGGAGCGTCACCATCCTCGTCCTCCTCGTCGTCGGCGGCTTCAAAACCGGCCTTTGGCGAATCGGCCACATTCGACGATATGAGCCTGAGCACCGACTGATAGTCGATGCCGGCCACGCGGAAGGGGGCGATAAACTCCATGTGCTGAATCTCCGGATTGTGGAGAAGAGCCAGCAACAGGTGCTCGGTGTCCACAGTGTCGCTTTTGAGCATGCGCGCCTCAAGAACCGAGAGC
>DBFWRP010000032.1:0-10318 GCA_048222005.1 Muribaculaceae bacterium
GTGTTGGAGATTCTGAATTCAAGGGTATGCCTTCCGTCGGGCAATACACCGAGGGGACAATCAACGGTATATGTACCATCGGTCAACTCCGACAGACAACCTGCCACATGCGACAGGGGAGAGCCACCGTCGATAGTCACCGTCATATCCTTCCCAACCAGGGGATAGGCAGCCTGAATGCCACATTCGTCGGCATCAAGACGAACACGAAGCACCGGAGAGGCTCCTACCACATCGCCATCGGCAAACGAAGGTGTGTCGAGATATATTTCCGATATGACAGGGGGACGGACATCGGGCATGTCGCCTGAATGCGCTCCCGCTATAATCCGGATGTTGCTGCATGATCCCGCCGCACTCGTGCCATCGGCCGATTCGGCATAGAACTGCACCCGGTTGCATTCGCCCTCCACCAAGGGTTCAGGCACATATATATCACCGCTGAAACGCCCGTCGGTGACATCGAAATATTTCGACGCCACAACGGTATTGTCCAGACTCGTATAGGCAGGTTCATCGCCGGAGTCCACTCCGTTCACAGCCTGCATGACACGCGGAGCCTCATATATGCTGACTTTTACCGTGCCGTTAAAACCGGCGTCAAGCACACCGTCAGCATTATTCACCTCACCTTCGAGCGCAAGCCGTGTACCCCCTTCAACCATTACCGGTGCCTCACCGAATGCCGTGACATCCGCCTCTCCGGCCTTTTTCAGCACTACTGAACGCGGGATATATGGCAGAGGAATTTCCGGATCGCCATAAAGATTGAAGGCAAGCCGGTTGGCCATGGCACGGCGCCGTTGCGAGGCACCAGGCAACGCCGCTATCATTCCGTTGTGGGAGTCACGCATCACGGTTCCATAAGTTGTGCCGGGTTTGTTGGTATATGCGTTCCTGACCAGCTCCTCACCGAGATGTATGTTCTCCTCCTTGTAGACAGTGCGGCAGGACGCAACAACTCCCATTGCACCCCCATCGCCTTTCACCAATAGCTGATGGGTCATATTGGCGATGCGGTTGCCAGGATCGGCAGCCACACACGTAAGCATAACGGCGAGGGGAGGAAACTTGTATGAGTTGTGTTCAAACAGTGGGAGATCCATTAGATGCCGTGTCGACATAATCTGCCGGCTGCTGGAATGCCCCGTAAAAAGCATCATAGCGACGCCCTGTTTCAGCACATCAATCTCCTTGGAACGAATCATTTCGGCTATGCCGTTATAAATGGGGTAGACCGAAAGATGGCATTTTACGACCGTAGTGGATGGTGAGACGGACTGTATTATATCGGCCATATTGTCGGCGTCCACCATGTGTCCGGACTGGTCGCCATAATCCGAGGTAAGGAGTGCTGTGTTTTTTATTTCAGCAGACGGAAGCTCCGAAAGGTATTTCTCTACCTTATGTATGTAGGAATCAAGATGCAGCTCGGTCTCAACCGGTATGCGCCCCACACCGATGGTCATATCGGTATCGAAGATGTTGAACGCATCGCCATCGTCGGCAAGCATCCCCACAAAAGCATCGGTCTGGTAACTCTGTGTCTTCAGGCCGGCCCGTTCGTGGTCCTCGCACATGAACATAGGCACATACTTGCAGCGACAAGCCTCTGGATCTGCCTCGGTAAGATAACGGTTGTCCCAATTGGCCGGTCCTATGAACATAATGGAGCGGAACTTCTGCGGATCACGGTCATAAAGCATTCTCGCCATGCTCCTCACAGCCATCAGTGAAGGCGTGCCGGATGAAAATTCGTTATACACTTCCTCCGGAGTCACAACAGCCACATCAATCCCCGAAAGCCTCCGGTGAATGTCGGCCAGTCGTTCGGCATGGCTTAAAAACCTCGGGGCTGTGACAACAAGCATGTGCGGCACCTGCATGGAGTGCAGATTCTGAGATGCCACATCACCCATGCATTCCACACCGGGATAGTCGGCATCGGGATTGAATGCAACAGCGTATGTATAGTCCGACGTTCCATACTCCCCTGCGAGACTGAACAGCACTCCATCGCCGTCAGGCTTGGGTGCAGTGGCTACGGGACGTATGTCGTAGGGCGATACAATCTGCCATACCTCCACCGGCGTATCGCTGTCGGTGAGGAGGCCGAAGCATCCACCTGCCGACACATTGTTGAATGCAAATACACTCTGTTGCAGGCCACGCAAATCGTTATGGCGCGGATAGAGAGCCGTGAGATAATCCACGGCCAGAAATTCCGCGTCGGAGTTCTCTATGGTGACGGTGTAAATGTCATCGTCCGTACGGCCGAGGGGATAGGCCGCCGTGTTGTTGTCGTTCATGAGCAGAGCCTGTCCGTACCAGTTGTAGTCGGAGGCCGAATGCTGGCTCATGTAGAGTGATGTGACAGGCTTGCCGCTGGGCAGAACCACCTGCTGGCTGCGGCTTTTGTTGAGCCTGTGGCCCACAATAAGCAAAAACTTCACCACGCCTCCGTCAGGATCATAGCCTGGCATCGACAATCGGAATTCCTGATGGTTCTGGCGGGAGAACGGTGTCCCGAGATAGCGCGCGCCCATTTCTCCCACATTCTCAACTTCCTCTTCAAACATCTCCATTCCCCATGATGTCATTACGGGCGTTTGCGTATTGGCCGGCAACGGAACCGTCCCGGCCACCTGCGACGGCTGGCTGTCGGAAAGGAAATAGGTGGAATAATCGGCATAAAAGTTCCTGCGCTGACGGGTATATAGCCCGGAATTCAGTCCCGTGGGTAGTTTGCCTGAAAACACATCAAGCATAACCGGACCCTCGGCATAGAAAAGCAGTTTACCGTTGTGCCGCTTTGATGTTACAGGCAACAAATCGGAGGGCAATCCTCCGTAGAGTCTGTAATCGGCCATTGCCGCAGCGGGAAAGCCGAACACCGCCACTTTTTCAGGATTCACGAATCCCATGGCACGTAGCTCATCGTCGGAAATCTGATGTATGCCCGATTCATTAAGCCGGATTTTCACCCAATGACCCGAAGCAAGCAACGATGAGGCCGGAGCGGCCGCCTGCATATGAATCACAGCGCATGCAGCAATGGCAACTGTCAGAAACAGTCGCTTTACAAGCTGATACACGCATTCTCCACAAGCAGTAATCATTTTATTTTCAACGTCAGAATATGTTTTCCGTTAACATCTATATCGATGCGGGAATCAAGAACAGCCGGAAATGTGACCGGGAGCAGGCACGGCGAGATAATATCGCCTGTTTTCAAGGTGACGTAACGGCTTACCAGTGCCACCGTACCGGCTATATGCATGTCGGCAACAGGCTGTTCGATGCAATGTTCTTTACTGGCAGCCCCCGACTGACGGCACTCAATCAGCAGCACATCATTATCAGATGGAACCTCAACCGGTTCGCAAGGCGCGAACGCCCCGTCGAAGGTGGCCAACAAAGCCGCATTCACATCCGGATGGGACGTCGGTGGCACAAGCCTTACACCAAGGCCGAAACCTTCGGTGTACCGGTGGGCGAAACGTTCCGGAATGGATTTGCCAAGCCGCCCGATGGTGACAAACGGCACAACCTGCAACAGCCAGTTGCGGGCAAAGTCAGGCACGAACAACGGGGTTGAAACCCTGACCAAAGCTGAATCGGCAATCAGCGACGAACGCACACCCACAGGCGCAACGACCTCGTCAGATGCCAGCATCTCTGCCATCAGATCCCAACTCGAATCCGGGAAACGTTCAATTGATACCGTTTTCATCTCTAACTAAACAATCGGGGTTACGGATTCAGCTCATGCGGTTGTACATCACGGCCAGGTGAGCATAAATCGACGTGTTGGAAATCACCACTCCCTCGGGCGCACAGATCCGGTAGGGTGTAAAATTCCATATAGCCTTTATGTCGGCACCGATCAGACGGTCGGCCATCTGCTGTGCAAACTCGACCGGTACAGCCAGAATGCCGATGCCGGCTTTCAGACGGCGGCATTCATCCTCCAGAGTGTCAATATGAAACACCGGAAGCCCATGTTTTACGGAGCCAACGAGTGCGGGATCAATGTCAAAGCCGGCCACTATCTCCAGACCGTAACGTGTCAGACCTGAATCCTGCATCAACGCACCACCAAGGCTACCCACACCGACCATGACGGCTCGGTGACGCCTTCGGAATCCCAAAAACTCCTCAAGCTTATGCTCAAGCAGCTTCACCTCATAGCCGATACGTGTCTTGCCTTTTATGTCGAGGAACGACAGGTCCTTGGCAATCTGCGAAGCATCGACTTTCAGCTCGCGGGATATCTGGGTGGACGATACATATTCCACTTCGCGCTCGCGCAACAGGCTCACATACGACAGGTACCACGGCAAACGGCGCAAGGCGGGTTCGGGAATCTGTTCAGTTTTATTTTCGGTCATTGTAATTTCAAGTTTATACGGAATTCCATTGCAGCCATCCCCCTCAAAGCATCACACAGGCAATGCCCTCACGAAGCGGCGTCACTGAATCCGGAAACGTACAAAGTTACAAACTTCTGCAAAATTGCCGAAATTTCAATTCACACCTCTCACAGCAAGTTTGCGTGAGGCAGTAGAGGTCTGCTCCCCGCTGTCGGCATCAGAAACAGTGGCTCTGTAGATGTAGATGCCACGCGGCACGCGGCGTCCGCCAGAATCAAGAAGATCCCATGTGATAGGCATTGTGTTGAACATCTCGCTGCGCCCGTTTTCTGTAGCGCTCCACAAGCGGCGCCCCATAAGGTCGTAAACCTCAACGGTCACCTCCACCTGCCGGTCAGGACGGTCATGCGTTACATAGAAATTGGCCTGGTCCTGCACGGGGTTTGTATCGGTGTAGACGTCGTAGATGGTGGGGGGCAGTCCTCGTGTCACAAAGAACTCAACAGTGGCCTCCGCCGAATTGGGCCCGACATCCCACACCCTCAACGTCAGTGTGTGGTAGCCGTCTTTCAGGTTCGACAGCGGGTAATAGATGTTGCCACCCGGGGTGCCATCGGTCAACGGGGTGAAATATTCCGCCACATCACCGAATGTCTGGTCGCCGTTGTCGAGCGAAAGCGACATTACATGGCCGACGCCCGAGTTGCTGAGGTTTATGGCACGGTTATCTGTGACACGGGCTATAAGCATAGGATTCGGATTAACCTGCGCGCCGTTTTCGAATGTGGGGTGATTGAGATAGATGCTCTCTATTACCGGCGGCTCGTTGTCGGGGACAGCCTCCGGATCTTCACCGTAGACATACAGTTTGCGGCACACACTGGCCGCCTCGACCGGATTTTCACGGCTGTTGGAGCATGCATAGAGATTGAATGCCGCCGGACGATAGTTGTTGGCCACCTCTGCCGGCATTATCAGGTTGAGCGTGAACTCTCCTCCTGACACCACCGCATTTCCGGCAAACAGACGTCCGCCCTGACGGTCAAATGTAAATGGCGAGCCATCCTTGCCGTTGCCACGGGTGGTGACACTCTCCTCGGCATCATAGAGAGTTACATAAAGCATCCCGTTGAAATCGGTCATTGTCTGTCCGTCCGAGGCGGAAACCACTCGTCCTTTCACTTTGGTTTCCTGACGGGCCATGAGTGTGGGAGGCTCGTCGTCGGAATCGAACGCCGACACAGGAATGCCGGCAATCTCGTCAAGAATCACGCGGTTCGACGGTGTGACAAGACGCACAGCCGGGTCGCCCAACAGCACGTAACGCAGTTTGTTCTCATCAGGCACGAGTTCTCCCTGTTCATTGCGGTAGTCATTCTTGGCGCGTCGGTAACCCTCACCGATAGTCACGATGTTTCCGTTGTCATCTCGGTCGAAAAAGCATCGGCCGAAAGCTGCCGAAAGCTGTCCGTTCATGGATATGTAGACAGGCCGGATGGCGCTGATGGCCGCGATCACACCTCCATTTGGGTTGTTGAACAGGACTTCCGCTCCGGAGCGAGCCGGGTCATCCCACTTCACAAAGTCGCAGGTGGCGGCATAGAGCACCGGCCAATGGCGAAGGTCGAGCGAATTGAGGTCGGTAAACGTCACGATTTTCTCACCGGTCAACCCTGTCGGCGAACCATGCCCCTGGAATGCCCACAGCGCCACACCCTCGTCAAGAATTCTGTATAATCGGGTTCTCGCCTCTGGATATTCGTTGTTTATAAGCTCAAATTCATCCGAATAGATTTTGTGAATGAAAAGGTCGTCGCCAGATGCGCTCTTGCTCATGAATCCGGACATTATATCGGCATCCTCCATGTGGTCGGCATGATCCTGATCGTCGGCAAAGACAAGCACATTGTTTTTCCAGTCGTCGGCCGGCATGCGGGTGTTGTAATAATTTATCTTGTCAACAGCTGCCTTTGCCTCCTTTTCCGACACTACAGGAATGCGGCCCACGGCAATACAAAGGCGGTCGCGCCCCAGATTCACGCCAGAGCCATCCTGCAGGAATGCGAACATGTCGTCGGTGGTATAGGAATCATTTTCACTCATACCCGAATCGGTGAACCATCCCGGAAGCATCGGGTAACCGAGAGCCTTGACATTGGGGGTTAGCAGCCGTGGGTCAAATGTGAGGCGCCCTAAGAAAAGGGCATAGCGCAGTTTGCTGTCGGCGTTCCCCCCGGCGGCTCCCATACCACGGTCATAGAACATCTTCAGAACCTTACGGAATGCCTGAGCATCCGGACTGCCCGATGAGAATTCATTGTACACCTGCTTGTCGGTGAGCACCAGCACTTCAAGTGGCTCTACAGGATCATTCCGATGCAACTGCGCCAGGCGCTCAGCCTGATTTCGCCACTGTGTGGGAGTGAATATCACCATGTCCGGAGTGGATTTGGCATGAATGTTCTGCGAGATTACATTTTCCACAAATGCAGGTGCAGGATAATTTCCACCGGGTTCCCATGCGGCATAATCACGTACACCGGCGCCGAAAGAGGTGTTCCATGCCACCTTTCCGTCGGCAACGGATACATTCAGACGGGTGGCTTCAAGTGGAGTGGTTACATCCCATACGCGGGTGTCAGTCCCGGCCCCCCCGAGCACCACCTGGCCACGGTCTATTGAAAAGGACAGATTCCGGTCGGACGGCATTACAAGATGGCGAGGATAGGAGATGGCGATGTAATCGAGATTGGCACGCATGAGTGTACCCGCATACGACAGTTTCACACCTATATTCAGTTTCGATCCGCTGAAAGCAAAGCTTTTGCGTATGTTGTGCAGTCGGCCTTTGTTATATCCGCCGGTGATGGGGTCGAAGCTGTCGGACGACACCGTAGGAAGCTGAGTGCCATTCACTGTGAACGATAATGTGCCCTTGCCGCCCTGAGTATGACCGGCAAAGCTCACCTCCATTTTACATTCCTGATTGTCGGCAGGATTCTCCAGCTGGAAGTCGAAGGTCTGCGATGGATTGTATCTGAAATCCTCACCTACAAGCAGAAATCCGACATTGCCGGGAGAACTCAAATCATTTTCATGAATCAAGTTGCAGAGGAACACCGAAGCGTCCAGTCCGGACGGATTGACCGGCGAGCCGGACTCAGAGGGTATAAATCTCTCATCGTCATCGCTATCCGACAGATAATAGAACCCATAGTCGGTGAACGGATTGTGTGCCGTGGTGAATCCGCCTATGGAATTCTTGGTCCATGTGCGGGTGCCTACGGCATAGAAAAACACGCCTCGACCGCCAACATATTCCGACGGAGTCTGCGGCATGTCATCGACGTAATCGGTGTCCAGACGGTCGGGCAACCGCTTGCCTCCATAACCGTAGACCTTTGTACGCGACGGCTCCAGACCCCATGAACGTAACTGGGTTTCAGAAACAAGATGCATTCCGGTGCCCGACACCCTCACTTTCACCCAGTTGCCCGAAGCGAGGCGCGACGAGGCAGCATACGTTGACAGCTCGAGAGCATGAGCCGGAATGGCTATGGAAAATATAGTCACGGCGATTGCCATGACTGCCAGATAATTGCGGAATATAGCGTGGTAAACCTGTTTCATGCGGACAATAATATCACAAATATAACGCTTTTTCTTATTAATTATTGTGATTCAACGCCTCACGCCACAATCAAGTCTTCCACCGGCTTATCCGCACACGGCTAAATAAGTAGATAGCAACTGGCCTCTGTGACAATGCACCGGCTCATTTGTAGGGACGTGCCTTTGGCACGTGGAACTAACCTGATACGTAGGATATTATCACACCCTTGATTCACGTGCCAAAGGCACGTCCCTACAACCCATTGGCTATATGTTTTATACCATCTGCGCGCTGCTTTGATATTGGAAAGGGATAAACTTATATCTCCGGGAAATGCAGCTTGTGAAACCTTTAAGCTAAAGATGTAATGTATCTGCAAGTATTTTGGTAAATTTTTCCGCACCTCTGTGGCACAGATGGTTCCCGTCGTAATAATCCCCTAAGCCAAACCGGGGGTCCGTGGAGAAGTCAAGCATCCTTACTTCAGCATTCTTGTACCAACTCCCAATGAATCGGTATATGAAATTGAACAGCATGTGGCGCTATAGAGAAAGGACCAGCCTATTTAATATAATTCCGCAAAGTTATAAATTATCAGTTTTATTTGAAAAAATTCATAATGAGTGCACCCGGCTTAAAGGCATGTGGCAGTCCGCAATATGCCATTGGTCAAGCCTGCTGCAATGGTTTACAGGGCATCCAGCGGCAGTTTAAGTTTTTTTGATAAATTAATTAACATCGTTGAAAGGTTTTTGGCTAACTTTGTCGGTTGATTAGGCGTTTACCCTCAGAAAGGCATTCTACGCCAAAAACTTCAACAACAAAAAACTAAAATGGAAAACAACGAAAACAAGACACTCGACCGCATAAGCTACGCTCTTGGTCTGAGCATGGGCAATAATTTCCGCGCTTCCGGCATCAGCGAACTGAATGTTCAGGATTTTGCGGATGGCGTTGCCGCCGTGTTTTACGGCGCCACCCCGAAAATGACCTACGACGAGGCTAAAGCCGAGATACAGAACTTCTTTGCTGAACTCGAAAAGAAACAGCGTGCAGCTGCCGAGGAGGCTGGAAAGCAGAACAAGGAGGCCGGTGAGGCCTTTCTTGCAGAGAACGGCAAACGCGCAGAAGTGAAAACCACCCCGAGCGGACTGCAGTACGAGGTGCTGACAGAAGGCGACGGCCCGATGCCTGAGGCAACCGACCAGGTTGAAGTGCATTACACCGGCAAACTGATTGACGGCACAGTGTTCGATTCATCGGTTGACCGCGGCGTTCCGGCCACATTCGGTGTGACACAGGTGATTCCCGGATGGGTGGAGGCCCTCCAGCTCATGAAGGCCGGTTCGAAATGGCGTCTGTTCATCCCGTCGAATCTGGCTTACGGTCCCAACGGCGCCCCCGGCAGCCCGATCGGCCCGAACTCAACCCTCATTTTCGACGTTGAGCTTCTCAAAGTTATCGGCAAATGAGATTGAACGCATTGATGCTACGTGCACTGGCAGCCGTTACCCTGACAACGGTTGCCTTGTGTGCATATGCCTCTCCCGATAAATCAACCGCACCTCAGGTCGGAGCTGAAATTTCGCAGGCGGAGGCTGATTCGTGCGCCGCTGCGTTCGCCACTGTGATGGCCCGCTATCTGAAACCGGAAATAGCCAAGCAGTTCAATCCGGATGATTCGATTTCGGATTTTGTAAAAGGTGTGGCCCACGCTTTCGAGACCAAGAACTCCCGTACACCTTATTTCCTGGGCGTACGCAGTGGCCTGGCAATGATTGACCGTCTGGAGCAGATGCAGCAGATGGGATTCCCCATCTCCACCGAGGCGTTTATAGCCCAACTCACACCGGCTCTGGAATCGAAGGCTATGGGATTCGACGAAAAATCGGCCGACGCATATCTGCGCGACGTGATGTTGCGCATGTATCCCGAACCGGAGCTGCCGCATCTCACACCCGAATCACAACAGGCATATCTCGAGGATCAGAAAGCACGCGAAGGCGTGACAGAGACTCCTACCGGGCTGCTTTTTGAGGTAATCACAGAAGGGGAGGGCACCTCTCCCACCGAATCCGATCAGGTGAGGGTTACCTACACAGGACGTCTGTCGGACGGCACAGTGTTCGACTCAACGGAAAAACCGGTACAGTTTCCCGTAGGCAATCTGGTTGCAGGCTTTTCCGAAGGACTGAAAATGATGAAAACCGGCGGCGACTACCGCATCATCATCCCGCCTCATCTCGGTTATGGCGACAAAGGTGCCGGTGGTGTGATTCCTCCCGGGGCCGTACTCGACTTCACCATACATCTCAACGACATAGTAAAGTGA
>DBFWRP010000320.1:0-1014 GCA_048222005.1 Muribaculaceae bacterium
GTAGACCACCACAGCAATGTACACAACAAGCGGATCTGCAAGGATGGTCCCGTATTTTTAGCCGAGGAGGTAGAATTATGAGACAGATGGCAGTCAATCTTGCGGGTGTAGAGCTTAAAAACCCGGTCATGACGGCATCCGGAACCTTTGGTTCAGGGGCAGAGTACGGCGAGATGGTCGATCTGAACAAGCTCGGCGCGGTTGTGACCAAGGGTGTGGCAAATGTGCCGTGGCCAGGCAATCCGACCCCGCGTATTGCGGAGGTGTACGGCGGCATGATCAACGCGATCGGCTTACAGAATCCGGGGTATGATTTATTTGCATCGAGGGATATCCCGTTTTTACGTCAGTATGATACGAAGATTATCGTCAATGTATGTGGAAAAACGGCGGAAGATTACGTTGATGTAGTGGAAAAACTGGCGAGCCAGCCGGTCGATATGCTGGAGATCAACATTTCCTGCCCGAACGTCAAGGAGGGCGGCATCGCATTTGGACAGGATCCGAAAGCAGTGGAGGCGATCACCCGCGAAGTAAAACGCCATGCGAAACAGCCGATTATCATGAAGCTCAGCCCGAATGTTACCGACATCACGGAGATGGCGAAGGCAGCCGAGGCAGGCGGTGCGGATGTGCTGTCCCTGATCAACACACTGACTGGCATGAAGATCGATATCAACCGGAGAACCTTTGCGGTAGCCAATCGTACCGGCGGTCTGTCCGGTCCGGCAGTGAAACCAGTGGCAGTCCGCATGGTTTACCAGGTGGCGCAGGCGGTCAAGCTTCCGATCATCGGCATGGGCGGTATCATGAATGCGGACGATGCGATCGAATTTATTCTGGCAGGCGCAAGCGCGGTGGCAGTCGGTACGGCGAATTTCCATAATCCGTATGCGACGGAGGAGATCGTGAAGGGCATCGACGCCTACATGGAAAAATATGGCATTGAAGATATACATGAACTGATTGGTGCGGTTCGGTAAGATAGGAGAGTATGATGGAACAGTATAAGCA
>DBFWRP010000321.1:0-5341 GCA_048222005.1 Muribaculaceae bacterium
ATTAGACACTATAAATTTACGATTTTTTTTTGCGAAAATACCAAGGAAATCAGCCACGTAGTCTCATACTAAATGGCTGATTGTTTTATTGTTGAATTATCGAAGTCTTATATCGAACTCACGTTAACTAAAAACGCCAATTTCAATAACTTCATTAATCACCTTCGGCCACAGGTGCCACAATGCATGCGCTCAGACGGCGCACAGCGGCACATTTCAAGCAGAACCGGCGCCCTTCAGCCGCTGCCGCCGGGGCAACTCAGGCTGAAGGGCGCCGGGTATTTAACATCATTTAACCTTACATCAGGCTAAATGCATCGCATGCCTTGGCACTCGAAAAAAAAGAATTTTCTGTCAATTCACCTGCCACTCGAACAGGCCGGTGGCATTGTCGGCCGGCAGCTGTATCTCAAGCTTCAGGGCATCGGTGGCTACGGGGTCGAACGAAGCCTTGCAGGGCGCGCCTTTCACCACGGGATAGGTTGTGGCGCCGGGATTGGCCATAAGCTCGTTGCGGAAAGTGACAGGCTGCCACTCACCCTTTTCGTCGCGGTAATAGAGTTTCCACTGGCGCGGCACACGGCAACCGCCCCAGGGGCCGTCGTCGTACCAGTAGACGGTAGCGCTTTGCACTGTCTCGGCCTTGGGGAACTCATAGACGAGCCATTCGGTGGTGTCCTGCTTGGGCCAGTAGTGGAAATAAGGCACGGAGCGGTCGTTCTCGTCCTTTGGCACGAGGCCGTCGTTGATGGCCGAGAGGGCAGCCATCTTGTGCGAGCTGCTCACCTTGGCCGACGATGCCAGCGTGGCGGGCTGGGCCGGACGCGAGGCCGACAGATCCTGCGGCAGCCATACGGCCATCTTGCCCTGGCCGCGGTGGTTCCATGCATAGTAGGGAATCAGGGTGAGGCGCACGGCGTTGGTTTCAAGCGCACCCTTGTCGTTGAACGAGAGCACCTGGCCGTTGGTCACCAGCTCGGTGATGCCGTGCAGCATGTCGGGGCGCACCTCCTCCTTGAATTCAGGTTTCTGGTTGACCAGCACCGAGAGCACATCGAAATCGTTGTCGGGCCATTCGGCGCAGTAAACTATGGGGCCACGCTCCACGGCCACACGTCCGCGGTCGGCCTCAACCTTGGCGTTGGCCTTGACAGTGCGCGGCAGCATGTCGAAGTGCACCGACACGCAGTCACCCTTCTTCCAGCGGCGGGTGATGTCGAAATATCCCTTGTTGAGGGTGGCTTCAACAGGCTGGCCGTTCACCTTCACGGAGTAGGTGGGGCGCAGATTGTCGGAATAGCCGTAGAGGTCGGAAGGCACAGGCATATTGCGCACCCATCCGGGCACACGCACTTTCATGGTGAACTCCCCTATCTTGTTCTTGTCGACTGTTATGTCGATATCGCCGTTCCACGGATAGGATGTGGTCTGCGACAGCTCGACGGCATCACGCTTGCCCTCCACGTCGAGTTTGGCGGTGTTGCTCATGAAGAGGTTGACATAGAGGTCGCGGCCATTCACGGCATAAACATAGCCGGGGAGCGAGGGGATGAAACGGCAGATGTTGGAGGGGCAGCAGGCGCATCCGAACCAGGGCTGACGCTGATGCTGGCCCATCGACTCAAGCGGATTGGGATAGAAGAAGCCTCCGCCGTCGAGCGACACGCCCGAGATAAGGCCGTTGTAGAGCGTGCGCTCCAGCACATCGTAGTATTTCGAATCGCCGTGCAGAAGGAACAGGCGGTGGTTTACGTAGACATTGCCGATGGCGGCGCATGTCTCGCAGTACGCGCTCATGTTCGGCAGCTCGTAGTTCTTGCCGAAGGCCTCGCCGTTGCTTGTGGCGCCGATGCCGCCGGTGATGTAGTATTTCTTACCCACGATGTTGTCCCAGATGCGGTCGATGGCATGGATGTAGGCGCTGTCGCCCGTAAGGGCTGCCACATCTGCCATTCCGGCATACATGTAGGCGGCACGCACGGCGTGGCCCACGGCCTCGTCCTGCTCAACAACAGGTTTGTGGGCCTGGGAATACTCGTCGGTGCGCGAGGTGTGGCCGCGCTTGTCGAGGAAGAACTTGGCCTGGTCGAGGTACTTCTTGTCGCCGGTGACAAGATAGAGCTTGGCAAGCGCCATCTCGGCTATCTGATGGCCGGGCACACGCACCACCTGACCGGGACCGTCGCCGATTTCACGACATACACAGTCGGCATATTTGATGGCTATGTCAAGGAAATTACGTTTGCCTGTGGCCTGATAATGGGCGATGGCGCCCTCGACCATGTGGCCGAGATTATAGAACTCGTGGCTAAGGTCCTCCACGGCCTCCCAACGTTTGGAGCCGGCCCATTCGTGAGGATGCTTCGGGTTCATTGTACGCGAGGTGTAGAGATAGCCGTCGGGCTCCTGCGCGGCGGCCACAATCACCAGCACGCTGTCGATGTAGGCATCGAGTTTCGGGTCGGGATAGGTCTGCATCAGGTAGGATGCGCCCTCGATTGTCTTGTACACATCGGTGTCGTCGAACGACAGACCGCCCACGGTGATGGTGTCGGACGGATGTGCGGCCTTTACGAAATTATCGTAACGCCCGGTCTCCTCGCATTTGCTGAAAGCCAGGGGGATGGTTACATCGCGGCTCGCCTTGAGCCTCTGTCCCCAGAAATTGTCGGTCACTTTAACCGATGTGAAAGGCACCTGCCCTATCGGATAGCCTCCGTTGGCCTTGGCCGAAGCGAAGCACGGCAGAACGATGGCCGCCGTCAACGCCATAAAGAGTTTTTTCATGGAATGTGGCATGTAGTGTTGTATGATTGGTTGTTAACTAAACGTTTATAAAGCAGAAAAAAATACGTCTTGCAAGTCTAATTTTTCGGGATGTATTCGTCCCAGAGGGTAATGGAGCCGACAAGACCGGTGAAGGGCCAGTCGCCCTCGGCATTACGGCCCAAAGTTACGAATTGCGACGGTTTTACCAGCAACTGAATGTCCTTTTCGCTCACGAGGCGGTCGTTGATGTACACCCGTTCATTCTGCCGTCGAAGGCCACATAGACAGTGAGCCAGCGGTTTTCAAAATCGGCCTGGGCCGTCTTTGAGCCGGCATCCTCGTACCATCCGTAATGCTGCATCAGGCCGCAGCGCGGTTCGGTGCCGTTGACAAGCATGATTTTCTCCAGTTCGTCGTGCGATGAGGTGAAATCGGCCACACATTCGTTGAGTTCCATCGTCGGGTTGAAAATCTCGGCGTGGAGGGTGTACGGGGCGTTGTCGCGCAATGTGGCCGGGAGAGCGAACGACGAGCGGTAGCGCGTGCTGCCGTCGAAGCGGAGCGCCTTGCGGCCTTCCACCACCTCGATCACGCCTGCCGAATCCACAGCGGCGAAATATCCGGCGATCCCCTCTCCGTTATCGAAATAAGGCACGGTGTCGCCGGGATTGAAACGGGAGAAATCGATGTCGACCACCTTACCTGTCTGATTCATTTCGGCGGCGGGGAGACGCACAACGGGACTCTCCACGTCAAACGCCATCTCGGCCGGAGTCTTTTCCCAGTTGGAATAGCGCAGCTGGGCTATCACCAAGGTATCGGCACCCGACGCCACCTCTATCTCGCCGTCACGCAGCATGGTGCGGGTGTCGGCGGCCACCCAACGGCCGTCGCGAAGCACCGTGGCTGTGAGCGTGTGCGGTTTTGCAGAGGATATCATCGGATTGCGGAATGTGAGGGTGGTGTTGGGTTCGAGCATCACGGCGCGACGCCCGGAGGTGCGCACGGCGCGTGCGCGGCCGGAGGTCAGATCGAAACCACCACCGAGCTGCCCTTCGCTGTTTGCCCAGCGGCGCCCGTCGAAGTCGGCGCCTGTCACCCCTACCCACTGCTGCGGAGCGTAATCCTCAATTTCAGGGAACACCTTCACATTCCAGATGGCACCGGGGAATCCGGCTTTCTGTCCTCCGGTAAATGTGATGCGCACATAGCGTGCACGGGTGTCGCCGAAATCGCTCATGGGCGAGCCGGCCAGACGGTTGGCACGCTTGTCGGCAAACACCTCCCAGTTTTTGCCGTCGGCAGATGTCTCGATGAGATACTGGTAGAACTGGGTGCCGTACTCCCACTGTGTCAGCACGGTGCGGATGCGCTCGGGTTTGCCGAGGTCGATGGTGAGCCACTCCTGCCCCATTGTGGCCGGACGCCACAGGGTGCCGTTGTTGTTGTCGACGGCGTATTCCGGACGGAAATCGGCATCGTAGGCCGAGGATGCCTCCACCTTCTTGCCGAAAGCAAGGTCCTTGGATTTCAGCACAGATGCGCGCACCGGGCGGCTGCCCGCATGCGTGGCGTTCACCTTGGCGATGGATCCGTCGGGTAGGAACTCCAGTCGGTCCATGGCAAGCTGACGGTGAAAACCTCGGTTGCTGTGCGGATTGTCGTGACGGTGATAAAGTATGTAATAATCATCTCCGTCCTGGATCACACTGTGATGGCCCGGGCCATGGATAGTGCCGTCGCCGTTGGTCTCGAGGATGCATCCCTTGTATTCGTACGGACCGAGAGGTGCATCGGCCACGGCATACTGCACGCGGTAGGTGTGGTCCTCGCAATGTCCGGAGGAGTACATGAAGTAGTATTTGCCGTTCCGTTTCAGCACGAACGGAGCCTCAAAGAAGTCGGTGACCTCGGTGTTCGGAATCAGGCGCGTCTCGGTGAACGTTTTCATGTCGGTGGCCAGACACCCTGCGCCACACCCGAATCCCTTGTAGATTCCCCACGTGCCCCAGTACATGTAGATGGAACCGTCGTCGTCCACAAACGTCTGCCCGTCGAGGGTGATGGCGTTGGTTACGAAACGGTCGGGCACCAGCACAGCCTCGCTCTCACCCAGGATATTGGTCCACGGGCCACGCGGGGTGGCGCTGCTGCCCACATGTATCTGGCATGGCTGGCAGTATATGTAATAATACAGCGAATCGGCGGGATTATACATCACGTCGGGCGCCCAAATCCAGTGGCTGTCAGGCCAGTTCATCGGGAGTAGCGTCCAGTTTGTGAGGTCTCGGCTCTGCCACAGCTGGGCCGGCCCGAATCCGGCGCCGGAGCCGTCGGTGGTGGCATAAATGTAGTAAGTGTCGCCGAACTTCTTTATCGTCGGGTCGGCAAAATAGCCCGGAAGGATAGGATTACCTGCGCCGGGAGCGTTATAGGCCACATCGGCGGCACTGGCGCACATAGCTGCTGCGACAACGTACATTGCGGTGGCAAATGATTTCAATGAGGACATAGACTAAGGAATGCAAAATTAATACTGGAGAATCGGGAGAATCTCGAGATTCTCGAGAGT
>DBFWRP010000322.1:0-8017 GCA_048222005.1 Muribaculaceae bacterium
ACGTGCGCTTCGTCATGGCCGGCTCCGGCGACATGATGGACAAGATGATAACCCTCGCCGCCGAGCGCGGCATCGCCGACCGCTTCCATTTCCCCGGCTTCCAGAAAGGGAAACAGGTGTACGAAATGCTCAAGGCCAGCGACGTCTACATCATGCCCTCGGTGTCCGAACCGTTCGGCATCTCGCCGCTCGAAGCCATGCAGATGGGTGTGCCATCCATCATCTCCAAGCAGAGCGGCTGCGCCGAAATCCTCACCAATGTGATCAAGACCGACTACTGGGACATCGATGCCATGGCCGACGCCATCTACTCCATCATATCCTACCCGGCCATGTACAACCAGCTGCGCGAGGACGGTCTGGCCGAAGTGAACCAGATCACCTGGGACAAAGCCGGCAAGAAAGTAATAGACATCTATAAAAAGGTTCTAAAACAATAAAAACACGACAACGATATGAAAGCGATTTGCTTCTATTTCCAGATTCACCAGCCGTTCCGCCTGAAACGCTACCGCTTTTTCGACATAGGCAACGACCATTACTATTACGATGATTTTGCCAACGACGACATAATCACCCGCATTGCCCACCGCAGCTACATCCCGGCAGCACAAAGCCTGCTGAAAATGATCAAGGACACCGACGGCGCCTTCCGCTGCGCCATCTCCATCACAGGAGTGGCCCTCGAGCAGTGCGAGCAATACGTGCCCGAATTTGTGGACATACTCAAAAAACTTGCCGACACAGGAAAAGTGGAATTCCTGGCCGAAACCTACGACCATTCGCTGGCTTCGCTCATCGACCCCGAGGAATTCCGCATACAGGTAAAACTCCATTCCGACAAAATCAAGGAGATTTTCGGTGTCACACCCAAGGTGTTCCGCAACAGCGAGCTGATCTACAGCGACGAGCTTGCACCGCAGCTGGTCGACATGGGATTCAAGGGCTGCATCACCGAAGGCGCCAAGCACATCCTCGGCTGGAAATCGCCCAACTACGTATATTCCGCAGCATCGGCACCCAAGCTGAAACTTCTGCTCAAGAACGACAAACTGTCGGACGACATCACCAACCGCTTCTCCGACACTTCCTGGAGCGAATATCCACTCACCGCCGACAAATACATCGGCTGGATTGCCGACACCCCACAGGAAGAGCAGATATTCAACCTCTTCATGAATCTGGAAACCTTCGGTGAATTCCACCATGCCGACAGCGGCATCTTCCAGTTCCTCGAAGCCCTGCCCCGCTTCGCACGCGACCGCGGCGTTCAGTTCATCACCCCCACTGAGGCAGTCAAGACACTCAAACCGGTGGCCGAACTCTCAATCGTACACTCCATCTCATGGGCCGACGAAGCCCGCGACACTTCGGCATGGCTTGGCAACAAGCTGCAGAACGAAGCCTTCCACAAACTCTACTCCGTGGCAGAACGCGTTCGCCTCGCCGACAACCGCCAGCTCAAACAGGACTGGGGACGCCTGCAGGCAAGCGACCACCTGTTCTACATGTCGACCAAGCATTTCGCCGACGGTGCAAGCCACTCGATGTTCTCGCCCTACGAGACCCCGTATCAGGCGTTCACCAACTACATGAATGTGCTTTCCGACTTCATTGTACGCGTCGAGGAGCAATATCCCATGTCGATCGAGAACGAAGAGCTCAACTCGCTGCTGACCACCATCCGCAACCAGTCGCGCGAAATCGAGACCCTGAACAAGGAAGTCGAAACCCTTCGTCTGAACGAGCAGCACCTCAACGAGGAGCACCTGCTGCGCAAAAACGTCGACGAACCGGCAGCCCCCGCCAAGAAAGCCCCCGCCAAAAAAGCCCCCGCTAAAAAAGCCGAAAAAAAACAACCGGCTAAAAAAGCGGAACCCAAAGCAAAAAAGACCGTCAAGGCACCCAAAGCCTGACGGACACTATAATTGACATCAGAAGGGGGGATTGATATCCGAAAGGAATCAATCCCCTTTTCACATAGGGACGCTCGAACCGAGCGTCCCTACATCTGGCAGACACCCTGTATTCGAATGGCATCGCCGGAGGTGATAGCCTGCAGAGGATTTGGAGGATACTGCCTACCCACCTAACGTAGGGACATCGCTTTGCGATGTGGAGCATGTTGGATGATAATGATAAATCATTCTTGTTCCACATCGCAAAGCGATGTCCCTACAATGTAGTCGTTTGTTTCTAATCCTGTGGAGTGTGCAGGAATCAGGATTTATCGGCGCGGCGCATCACCGGTTCGGAGCTGTGCCCTCGCTGATTACTAAGAGTTTGTCGCCGGGATAGAGTTTGCGGGTGCCGTTGGGCACCAGATAGCGGTTGCCACGGCGTATCATTATCACCAGCGAGCCTTCGGGCAGCTTCATGCGGCTCAGCGTGTTGCCATCAGCCAGACTGTTTTCATCAAGCACGATGGTCTGCAGGGTGGTGGGAATTTCATCCGAGAGTTCCACCCCGAAATCGTCCGAATCGACCCCACTGCCGTCGGCCAGCTTCAGCCGTCGGGCACAGGAGATAACCGATGTTCCCTGCACGAGCAGCGACAGGAATGTCACAAAAAACACTATATTGAAAATCTGTGCCGCGCCGGGCATCTGAGCCACCACCGGATAAGTGGCGAAAATGATGGGAACAGCGCCGCGCAGACCCACCCACGACACAAACAGGCGTGAACGGAACGAGAGTCCACGCACGGGCACAAGCGAAAGGAACACGCTGAGCGGGCGCCCGAGCACGATGATGAACAGCCCTACCAGCAGCGACACCGGCACAACTGAAAGCATCTCATGCGGATTGACAAGAAGGCCGAGCATCAGGAACACCACTATCTGCGCCAGCCATGTGAGGCTGTCCATGAATTTGCCCACACCGCGGCACCCCGTAAAACTGGAGTTGCCGAGCACTATACCACACAAATAGACTGCAAGATAGCCGTTGCCTTCGAGTGCGTCGGTGGCTGCAAACGTAAGGAAAACCGAACACCGAAGCCGAATCGGTCGACGACATTGTGGAGGCCAGCAGCAGCGACGGCAGGAATGCGAAATGGATATTGGTCCACTGCATGCCTGACAGCCACCATATGAACAGACCCGTAAGCAGAGCAGTGAGCAGCACACCCACCGTGGATAGCAACAGGCCCGGCACAATCACAGGCCGTATGGCCGAAAGCTTCGTCCCCATACCGCCCGAGAACAGAATCACACAAAGGGCAATCATGCCTATGAACTGCGCCGTGTGCATGTCGCTGAACTGTATGCCCAGCCCGTCGGTGCCGAACAGCATCCCTACTATCAGGAAGATAAACAGCAATGGAAGGCCGATGCGGTAACTTGATTTACCAATCAGCACCCCGGCAATAAGGAGCACAGATCCGATAAGCAGAATGTTTTCAGAAGTGATATGTTCCATAGACTGTAAAGTTAGCGATTAGTGCCGATTTTCCATTCATATAGTGCCTTGGCAGGCCGGATTGTTCTGCAGGCACAAAAAAAAATTACTCGTCATCCCGACGAATAATCTTTTACCTTAAATCTAATACCATGAAAAACTGATGCAAATATAGAGCCTTTATGTTTTTTAGCATAATTTTTGAGCAAAAATCTTTCTTTGTTTAACCCTATTTAACAATATGTGCCATTTTCGGGGACTTTAGTTGACAAAATGTCAACAATAAATAAAACCATCCAGCCTGTTTTTAACAGTCAACATCATCCTGCAGTGCGAGCGGGCGCACGGAGTGCCGGGGTTGCGAATCACCGGGATAATTGCTAAATTTGTGGTTCGCGGAGGTACAGAGCATCTCCGAAGGTAAGAACCGGTCAAGCATAGATTGCGAAATTTGCTTCCTGTAAACAGAAGTCAAGTCCATCAATGTGTAGGGACATGCCTTTGGCATGTGAATCCGATTTGCGATAATATTCAGTAAATCAAGGTTGCTCCACGTGCCGGAGGCACGTCCCTACAAATGAGTTCACAATGCTTTCTGTCTTGAACCGTCAAACCGCTGATAACAACAAAAAACATAAACACCGCTATGGCAGAAAACAAACAGGAGCTCAAAATCGAGCTTACACCCGAAGTGGCCGCAGGCCATTACGCAAACCTCGCCGTAATCTCCCACTCGGCAGGCGAATTTTTCATTGACTTCATCAACGTGTCGCCCAACATGCCGCAGGCACGTGTGCAGAGCCGCATCATCATGACCCCCGAAAATGCCAAGAACCTCCTCATGGCCCTGAACGACAACATCCAGAAATATGAGAAGACCTTCGGCACCATCGAGCGCAAGGCTCCCCGCAACGGCAATAACGGCAGCGGCCTCCCCAACCCGTTCCAGGCTTAAACCAGGCCTGCACATCCCCACACACCAACTCTGACAACATCACCACCGTTTTCCACGATGAACGACAACAATCTGCTGATATATAACTCGCTCACACGCCAGAAACAGCTCTTCAAGCCGCTGCACGAAGGCCGCGTGGGCATGTATGTGTGCGGCCCAACAGTCTACGGCGACGGCCATCTGGGCCATGCACGCCCCGCCATCACCTTCGATGTGGTCTACCGTTACCTCACCCACCTCGGCTACAAGGTGCGCTATGTGCGCAACATCACCGATGTGGGGCATCTGGAGCACGATGCCGACGAAGGCGAGGACAAGATTGCAAAAAAGGCACGCCTCGAGCAGCTTGAGCCTATGGAAGTGGTGCAGCACTATCTCAACCGCTACCACGACGCCATGACCCGGCTCAACGTGCTCCCACCGTCGATCGAGCCTCACGCCTCCGGCCACATCATCGAGCAGATAGAGTACATCAAGAAGATTCTCGAATCAGGCTACGCCTACGAGAGCAACGGATCGGTGTACTTCGACGTGCCCAAATACAATGCCGACCACCACTACGGCAAACTTTCGGGGCGCAACATCGACGAACTCCTGTCGGAGACACGCACACTCGACGGCCAGCAGGAGAAGCGCAATCCTGCCGATTTCGCCCTGTGGAAAAAGGCTCAGCCCGAGCACATCATGCGCTGGCCTTCGCCCTGGAGCGACGGCTTCCCCGGCTGGCATTTGGAGTGCTCCACAATGGGCGAGAAATACCTTGGCGAGACATTCGACATCCACGGCGGCGGAATGGACCTCAAATTCCCCCACCATGAATGCGAGATAGCCCAGAGCGTGGCACACCACGGCCACGACACCGTGCGCTACTGGATGCACAACAACATGATCACCATCAACGGGCAGAAGATGGGCAAATCGCTGGGCAACTTCATCACCCTCGACGAGTTCTTCACAGGCTCTCATCCGCTGCTCACGCAGGCCTACTCGCCCATGACCATAAGGTTCTTCATCCTTCAGGCGCAGTACCGCTCCACGGTCGACTTCTCCAATGAAGCGCTTCAGGCTTCCGAAAAGGCGCTGGAACGCATGCTCGAGGGATGGCGCCGCCTGGCCGACATGAAACCGTCCGAGACCTCCGGCATAGCCGCCGAAGTGGAAGGACTCAAGCAGAAATGCTACGACGCCCTCAACGACGACTTCAACACCCCGATCGTCATCGCCCACCTGTTCGAGGCTGTCAGCCTCATCAACAAGGTGCGCGACGGCCATGCCACGGCCACTGCCGACGACATTGAGGCGCTCGGCGCCCTGTTCCAGACGTTCCTGTTCGACATCCTCGGCATGCGCGCCGAGACAGCCGACACCGGTGCGGACGGCAAAGCGCTCGAACCCTATAAAGGCGCCGTTGACCTCCTGCTTCAGGTGCGTTCCGAAGCAAAGACCAAGAAAGACTGGGCTACCTCAGATCTCATACGCAACCAGCTCACCGCCCTCGGCTTCAACATCAAGGACACCAAGGACGGCGTGGAATGGAGCGTGAAGTGACCGACGACACTCCCCTTCAAACATGACCATCGAGCAGTTCGGACTGGAGGTACTCGACCGCATGCCGGTTGAACCCACCGACCAGCAGATAAAGCTGGTGGCGGCATTGTCGCGCTTCTGCTCCGCAATGACCCTCCACGACTCGGTGTTCGTGCTCAACGGATATGCCGGAACCGGCAAGACCACAGTGATGGGTGCGCTTGTGCGCACCCTTAACTTTGTGGGCATACCCACAGTGCTGCTTGCATCCACCGGACGAGCCGCCAAAATCTTCGCCAACTTCACCGGACTGCCGGCTCACACCATCCACCGCAAAATCTACCGCGCCCCGGTCATGTCGGCCGACGGCCGCTTCGTGGCCCGCGTGGCAACGAATCCGCACGTCAACACCGTATTCATCGTCGACGAGGCATCGATGATCGGCGACGGAGCCGACGGCGGCGGCACCAACCTGCTGCAGGACCTCATTTTCTACGTCTATTCAGGCATCAACTGCCGCCTCATCCTCCTTGGCGACACCGCCCAGCTCCCGCCCGTGGGGATGGAGATTTCACCGGCAATGGACCCCGTTCCGCTCAAAGAGATGGGGCTGCACGTAACCATGGCGGTGATGACCAAAACCGTGCGCCAGAAACAGCGCTCTGGCATCCTCTACAACGCCACGATGCTGCGCCGCGCACTCCGCGATGGCAATCTTGGCGAACCGCATCTGAAAGTCTCGGCGTTCTCCGACATCGAGGTGGTGGATCCCACCGACCTGGAGGAGGCCTTCGGCAAATCGTTCGCCCGCTACGGCGAGAGCGAGACCATCCTCATCACCCGTTCCAACCGCCGCGCCGTGGATTTCAACCTCGCCATACGCCGCGTGCTCTACGACCGCGAGGAAGCACTTGCGTCAGGCGAACGCCTCATCATATCCAAAAACAACTACTACTGGACACGACGCTCCGTGATAGAGCAGACAGCCGGCGCCGACACCGCCGACCACAACGCCGGGCGCACCATGGACTTCGCCGCAAACGGAGAGACAGCCGTAGTGGAGGAGATATACACCACCGAGCAACGCGAACTCACCATGTTCGCCGACGTGCGCCTCTACTTCCCCGACCACGATTTCCGCCTCGACGCCAAACTCAACCTCGACACCCTCACCACCGACACGGCCAACATGCCCTTCGACCGCCAGAGGCGCATCACACAGCGCGCCCTCGCCGATGCCGGACTCAACGAGAACTCATCGCCCACAGCCATTCGCAACGCCCTCAAGGCCGACCCCTACTACAACGCCCTGCAGGTGAAATACGCCTACGCCGTAACCTGCCATAAAGCCCAGGGTGGCCAGTGGGCATCAGTGTTTGTCGATATGGGCTACATCCCGCCCGAGGCCTACACCTCACCCGACTTCTACCGCTGGCTCTACACCGCCGTCACCCGCGCCACCACCCGCCTCTGGCTCATCAACCCCTCCGTCGCCATCGACTGATTTCCCACAGTTCATTTTATCCAATAGCCCCAACACTCGTCTATCTGCTCTCGGCACCCTGCCGTTTCTGCCAACGACGTAGGCCAACATATTACAAGGACGTACAGACCGTGCGTCACTACGTTTTGATGTTATACAACACCATGTTAGATGGGTGCATAAAACGTACCAACAGCAGTTGTTCGGAATTTCCGAACAACTGAATCTCCTGTATTATGCCGAACGCAAACTTGGCGGACTTGACGAACATTCGGGTCAAGCCGAAAGTCAGGTGCATTTGTTCTGCACAAACACATGTGAAATCCATTAAGTAGTAGGGACATGCCTTTGGCATGTGAATCAGGCGTGTGCTAATGCGCAGTGAATCAACGTTGTTTCACATGCCAAAGGCATGTCCCTACAAGTCGGTGAAAGCGTTGTTACGGAACGATGATATTTTCATGCACCGTAACTCAGGCCTGACTCAAACATTCAACCTGTCGGAATTTCCGACAGATTCGCCAAGAGGGTAATCGGCAGGCATCGCGTGACTATCAGCATATCCATCCAGCAGCAATGCATGGACGCACGGTCTTTGCGCCCGTATGTGTCACAGGCACTCGATAAGTAGTTAAAAACTCATTTAACTACTG
>DBFWRP010000323.1:0-26839 GCA_048222005.1 Muribaculaceae bacterium
ATGTTTTACAACACAAAGCTACAAAATTTTTTATAAATCCAATAATTTTTCATCCAAATTCAGTCCCGAATGTGCTTTAACGATGTTTTTGATGTACAAGCAGTTCCGTTCCTGTCCAATTATCGGCTATTATTGCCAATACAGGCATGAATGACTGATTATGCGGAATGATGGCTAAATAACACCCGGCCAAAACAGGATTCCGCCAGGAATAAATGAAAGGCGGCACATCTGGTCCAGATGTGCCGCCGTATTATCTGTTGGATGCTTTTGACAGTTGTCAGCCTTTTACTGCTGCCACACCGGGAAGCACCTTGCCTTCAATCGCCTCAAGAAGGGCACCGCCACCGGTTGATACATATGAAACCTGATCGGCCAGGCCGAACTTGTTGACACATGCAACCGAGTCGCCACCGCCAACGAGCGAGAACGCACCGTTGTTGGTAGCCTCTACGATGGCTTCTGCAATAGCACGTGAACCTGCTGTGAAGTTGTCGAATTCGAACACGCCGGCAGGACCGTTCCACAGAATGGTCTTGGCGTTGCGGATAACATTAGCGAAAGCCTTCTGGGTTTCGGGACCTGCATCCAGACCTTCCCATCCTTCGGGGATATCCATAACGGATACGACCTGAGTCTTGGCATCGTTCGAGAAGCTGTCGGCTGCCACGCAGTCTGTGCCCAGAACGAGGTTCACTCCTTTTTCCTTGGCCTTTGCCATGATGTCGCGGGCGAGATCAAGTTTGTCGTCTTCGCAGATCGACAGGCCTACATTACCACCCATTGCTTTGGCGAATGTGTAGGTCATACCGCCGCAGAGAATGAGGTTGTCCACCTTGTCCATGAGGTTCTCGATGATACCGATTTTGGTGGACACTTTCGAGCCGCCCATGATAGCGGTGAAGGGACGCTGGATGTCGCTGAGGATTTTGTCAACAGCCTGCACCTCTTTTTCCATGAGGTAGCCGAGCATCTTGCTGTCAGCATCGAAATAGTCGGCGATGACAGCTGTGGAAGCGTGTTTGCGGTGAGCTGTACCGAAAGCATCGTTAACGTAAACGTCAGCATAGCTTGCAAGAGTTTTTGCGAACTCTTTCTGCTTCTCTTTCATCTCCTTTTTGGCTGCGTCGTAGCCAGCGTCGGTCTTTTCGATACCAACGGGCTTGCCTTCCTCCTCGGGGTAGAAACGAAGATTCTCGAGCAGGAGCACTTCGCCGGGCTTGAGGTTGGCTGCAGCTTCTGCAGCGTTTGCGCAGTCGGGAGCGAACTTCACATCCTTACCGAGAGCTTTGGCAACATCGTCCTTGATCTGGGCGAGTGAGAATTTAGGGTTAACCTTCCCTTTGGGTTTGCCCATGTGCGACATGATGATGAGGCTGCCGCCGTCGTTCAGGATTTTTTTGAGGGTGGGGAGAGCACCGCGGATACGGGTGTCGTCTGTGATGTGGCCGTTCTCGTCCAGAGGCACATTGAAGTCAACGCGCACAATGGCTTTCTTGCCGTTGAAGTTGTAGTTGTCGATTGTTGTCATGACTTTTATGAAAAGTTTAGGTTGTTTTGGTCTGAGAGTTACGATTGAGACAAATTTAGCTATTTTCCCCGAAACAGATAAACGGACCGCGTTAAATTTTGCTATACTCGCTCAGGAGGGTATCCATCTGCCCGGCAAGCTCTTTTGCAGCGTTTGCTGCTGCCTGAGCGAAGTCGCCTTCGCGTGAGGCGAAGATTATGCCTCGCGAGGAGTTGACAAGCAGTCCGCAATCGTCGGTCATGCCATGACGGCACACCGTGGCAAGGTCTCCACCCTGTGCCCCTACACCAGGAACAAGCAGGAAGTTCGACGGTGCGTGACGACGGACTGTGGCAAACATCTCGCCCTGTGTGGCTCCGACTACAAACATCAGCTCGTCGGGGGTGGCCCATTGCTGTGCAGTGTCGAGAACACGCTCAAACAGCCTTGTGTCTTCGCCACCTGTGGCCAGGAACTGGAAATCGTGTGAACCGGGGTTGGATGTAAGGCCAAGCAGAATCACCCACTTGCCGTCATGCCCAAGGAAGGGCTTCACGCTGTCTGAACCCATGTAGGGAGCCACAGTGAGTGCGTCAACACCCATCTGTCCGAAAAACGCACGGGCATAGAGTGCCGAAGTGTTGCCGATGTCGCCGCGCTTGGCGTCGGCAATTATAAACTGGTCAGGGTAATTTTTACGGATGTACTCCACCGTCTGTCCAAGCACTTCCCAGCCTTCTGCTCCGAGTGCTTCATAAAAGGCTGTGTTGGGCTTATATGCGACACAATATGGCGCGGTGGCATCGATTATTGCCTTGTTGAATTCAAGCATGGCCTGTGCCGGCGATACTGCTTTCTCAAGGATACATTCCGGAAGTTTCAGTGGATCACTGTCGAGTCCCACGCATAGAAATGAACGTTTGCGTGCAATGTTGTTGATTAGTTCCTGACGAGTCATGGTTGTATGATGTTTAAATTAGTCGATTAACGGGGACTGCTGTCACAGCTCCGAAGCCTTGAGCTTTTCTGCATTTTCGGCAACAATCAGATGGTCGATGCAATCTTGTATGTCGCCGTCGATAAAAGCCTGCAGATTATAGATAGTGTAGTTTATGCGGTGGTCGGTTATGCGTCCTTGCGGGAAGTTGTATGTGCGGATTTTTGCGGAACGGTCGCCGGTTGACACAAGGGTTTTGCGCCTTGATGCTATGTCGTCGACGTATTTTTGATGTTCCTTGTCATAAATGAACGTCCGCAGCCGGCTCAGTGCCCGCTCCTTGTTCTTGGGCTGGTCGCGGGTTTCGGTGCATTCTATCAGAATCTCGTCGGTCTGCCCCGTCACAGGATTCTTCCACATGTAGCGGAGCCGCACACCGGATTCCACCTTGTTTACATTCTGGCCACCGGCGCCTCCGCTTCTGAACGTTTCCCACTTTATTTCCCCTTCGTTGATCTCAACATCGAATGCTTCAGCCTCTGGCAGAACGGCAACGGTTGCGGCCGATGTGTGCACACGGCCCTGAGTTTCTGTTGCAGGGACACGTTGCACCCGGTGCACGCCGCTTTCATATTTGAGCGTTCCGTACACGCCTTCGCCGGTCACGGCAAACACCACTTCCTTGAATCCTCCTGCTGTACCCTCGCTGAAGCTTGTGACCGCCACCTGCCACCCCTTCGATTCGCAATAGCGGGAATACATCTTGAAAAGGTCGCCAGCAAACAGGGCGGCTTCGTCGCCTCCGGTGCCGGCGCGGATCTCCACAATTGCGTTTTTTGCGTCCTCGGGGTCCGCCGGAACCAGCATCAGTTTGATATCCTCTTCCAGACCTGGCAAAGCGCTTTGCGCGGAATCAAGCTGGTCATGAGCCATGGAGCGCATGTCGGCATCGCTCTCGTTTTCCAGGATTTCTTTGGCTTCGTCGATCTCAGCAAGCAGCAGACGGTAGCGGCGCGTGGCGGCAGTGAGCTTTTCAAGTTCACGGTACTCCTTGTTGAGACGGACATAGCGCTTCATGTCGGCAATCACAGAAGGGTCGGTGATCAGAGTCGACACTTCTTCAAATCGCGATTCAATGCCGTCGAGGCGCTGCAATAATGATGTCTCTGCCATAAATCCTGGTTAATTTGTCGTGATGAGTTTATGCCTGCTCATGCTTTTTCGTCTATTATGGCGATACGCAGCACATCGAGCACCGTGTCGGCATAATGGAAAGTAAGACCCTCAATGAAGCGGCTGTTGATATCGTCCACGTCGCGGCGGTTTTCGGATGAGAGTATTATCTCCTTTATCCCGGCACGTTTTGCGGCAAGAATTTTCTCCTTTATGCCGCCGACAGGAAGCACTTTCCCTCTTAGCGTTATCTCGCCGGTCATGGCAAGCTTCGAGCGTACTTTTCTATGGGTAAAGGCCGATACAATCGACGTCGCCATTGTTATTCCGGCCGACGGCCCATCCTTGGGGATGGCACCTTCCGGCACGTGTATGTGCAGGTTGTGGGTGGTGAACATCTCGGACGGGATGCCCAGCGCCTCGGCATTGGCCTTCACGTATTGCAGGGCTATGGCTGCCGACTCCTTCATCACGTCGCCGAGATTGCCGGTGAGCGTGAGTTTTTCACCGCTACCCTTGGCCAGTGAGGATTCTATGAAAAGAATCTCGCCTCCAGCCGAGGTCCAGGCAAGGCCTGTTACCACCCCTGCAAAGTCGTTCCCTTCATATCGGTCCGGATGTCTCTGCGGCAATCCGAGATAGTCATAGAGATGTTCCGGCTCTATGAGAGCGGGATTATCCTGGCGGCGCATCTTGCGCAGCACAGTTTTGCGTGCAAGCGACGACAATGATTTTTCCAGCTGGCGCACTCCGCTTTCTGCCGTGTAATGCTCAATTATATAACGCAATGCATCATCGCTGATATTCATGTCGGCCTGCTGGATATTATGGTTCGCCAATACTCTCGGCAGCAGGTGCCGGCGCGCTATCTCCATCTTCTCTTCAAGCAGATAGCCGGAAATTTCAATAATTTCCATACGGTCGAGCAACGGTTGCGACAGAGTGGAGAGTGTGTTGGCTGTGGCTATGAACAGCACGTCGGAGAGGTCGAAGTCCACATCTATATAATTGTCGTGGAAATGGCAGTTCTGTTCCGGGTCCAATACCTCGAGAAGGGCTGCCGACGGATCACCTTTGAAATCGGCACCGATTTTGTCCACTTCATCGAGCAATATAACAGGATTCTTTGATTTTGCACGGCGAATGGAGTCCATGATACGTCCGGGCATCGCCCCTATATAAGTGCGGCGATGGCCGCGTATCTCGGCCTCGTCATGCAGCCCGCCAAGCGACACCCGCTGATATGTCCGGCCAAGCGCTTTGGCAATGGACTGACCAAGCGAGGTTTTCCCGACACCGGGAGCACCGACAAGGCAGATTATGGGAGCACGCCCTTTGGGATTATTGATTATCACGGCCATCTGCTCAAGAATGCGGTCCTTGACTTTTTCCAGACCGTAATGGTCGTTGTTCAGTATGTTCTCTGCCTCCTGGAAGTCATTGTTGATTTCAGTTGTGGTGTTCCAAGGGAGATCAAGCACCGTCTCCAGATACGAAAGCAATGTGGAATAGTCAGGAATGGCGGGATTGATGCGCGACAGTTTGTCAATCTCCTCCCCTTCCGGCCCATAAAGTTCCTCGCGGATGGTGTTGAGTTGCTGCTGCAGGAACGCCTGTCGGCCCTGCTGATTCATCTCCTCCTTTGCACGCTCCTTGATGTCGTTGGCAATCGCCATGTTATTCATCAGCTTCGACATGGAGCGGAACAGCTCGAAGGCACGTTGCTTGATGAGATGCTTTGACAGCATCTTCATTTTGTCGGCCGGAGGAAGCGGGAGATGTGTTGCCGTTGTGTTGACAAGGTCGGTGGGATCGGTGGTGTGCTCCAGAGTCATTAGCAGCCCTTCCGCACCGTCTGCATTTTTCGCTATGGCGGTGCACAGCTGCTTAATGGAGTCGATAAGGACATTGAATTCATTGTCCTTGGCTGATGGCGTCCTATCGGCCACAGGTTTAGCACATATGTGGAAGGCCTTGTCGATTACGGTTTGTCCGCTTTTGCCGGTAATTTTGAATTTTCCCCTTGCGCGCACCAGAGCTGTATGCTCGTTGCCTGGAAGATCTATCACCTGCAATATGTCGCCAACGACGCCATACTGGCACAATTGCGCAGGGTCGGAGATGTTGTCGTCCTGACGGTTCAGCTGGCATACAACACCGACAGGGATGTGCTTTTCCGAGGCAGTCTTGGCCAGTTCAAGCGAGCTGGCCCGCATAAGGCTGATGGGGATTGTCACTCCCGGAAAGAGCACAAGATTGCGTGTTGGCAGAACCGGCAGGCAGTTCCAGTCGGGGGCATTGTTCGAATCGTTTGGATTCAGTTCAAAACGTCCGAACGAAAATATCTGGCAGTTATCGTCCATTTAATTCTTCAGGATATTGTTGGAGAAAAACATGCAGTGAGGCATGCCGTGCATTTATCAACGGGGCGGACTGTGTCCGGATATGCCCGTCACGCGCAATGCAGGTGCAAAGGTAGCAATTTTTTTGCTAAACTTTTTACGGGGCCATATGTCGCCTCTATTTTAATTATTACAAAAATAATGTAAATTTGCACCCGAATTCGGAATTTGTGCAATTTCCGGAATAAAAAACTATTTTAGAGAGAGTCTGTATATGGCAAAAATTGGTTCGGTGTACACACCGGTGGCCCGCAAAGCCCTGTTGCTGGGAAGCGGCGAATTAGGAAAAGAAGTTGCAATAGAGTTGATGCGCATGGGTGTGGAAGTGGTGGCATGTGACCGTTACGACAATGCTCCGGCAATGCAGGTGGCTCACCGCAGTCATATGCTCAACATGCTTGACAACAAAGCACTGCGCAGTGTGATTGAAGATGAAAAGCCCGATCACATCATACCTGAGGTAGAGGCCATCGCAACTCCCGAACTGGTGGAGCTGGAGAAAGAGGGATTCAATGTAACACCCACGGCGCGTGCAGCATGGCTTACCATGAACCGCGAGGGCATACGCCGCCTCGCTGCCGAGGAGCTCGGACTCCCCACTTCACCCTATCGCTTTGCGTCAACCAAAGAGGAATATATTGAGGCTGTGCAGGCCATCGGAATCCCATGTGTGGTGAAGCCTGTCATGAGCTCGTCGGGTCATGGACAAAGCACCGTAAAATCGCCTGAGGATGTGGAGGCTGCGTGGGATGAAGCTCAGAGCGGAGGCCGCGCCGGCGCAGGACGCGTTATTGTGGAGGGATTCGTTGATTTTGACTATGAGATTACCCTCCTAACGGTGCGTTCGGTGTCGGGTACTGCATATTGCGAACCTATCGGTCACATACAGGTCAATGGCGATTACCGCCAGTCCTGGCAGCCGCAGCGCATGCACAAGAAAGCCCTGAAACAGGCACAGGAGATAGCAAAAAAAATCACCGACGCCCTCGGTGGATATGGCATCTTTGGCGTGGAACTGTTCGTGAAGGACGACCACGTAATATTCTCAGAAGTGTCACCCCGTCCGCACGACACCGGTATGGTGACCATGATTTCGCAGGAATTGAGCGAATTCGCCCTACATGCACGTGCATTGCTCGGCCTCCCTGTTCCTGAAGTCCGTTTCCTCGGTTGCTCCGCCTCCCGTGCAGTCGTTGTCGAAGGCGACAGCAAACAGGTGGAATTCGGCAATCTCGAGCAGGTGCTCCGCGAGCCTGGCGTGCAGATCCGCATTTTCGGCAAACCGGAAGTGAAGGGGCATCGCCGCATGGCTGTGATTCTTGCCACTGACGAGACCGTTGCTGCAGCCCGCGCAAAAGCAGAACGTGCATACAAGGCGCTCGAAGTCAAAGTCCACTGATTAAATAAGGCACACCGGTTAAGGTGGTTACACACTTAACCTGAAAGTATCGATACAGGTACTGACGAAATAAATGAAGGCGATGGATTCAAATGTAAATCCATCGCCTTCGGTTTTTTCCGTACATTGTTCGTGGTGTCATACACCATTACCGTCCGTCTTTTCTGCTGGAGCGGACTGAGAGGCAGAATGCTTGCTCCCGGCGAAAACCTTCGAGAGATACTTCTCCTGAAATTTCTGGAACAATTCCCAGAAATTAGGCACAAACAGCGTGCCTATTATTGCATTCACTGCCATGCCGAAAACCACCGCCGCACCGAGACTTATGCGGCTTTGCGCTCCAGCTCCCGTGGCAAAAAGCATCGGCATTACACCGAACACGAATGCCAGGGCTGTCATCATGATGGGCCGGAAACGCACTATTCCGCCCTGACGTGCCGCCTCCCTGATCGGCATGCCTGCCTTGTGATAGTCTATGGCATATTCCACAATCAGAATCGCATTTTTGGCCGACAGGCCCAGCAACAGCACAATTCCGATCTGGGTGTAAATATTGATGCTCTGATCCATGAACAGGCAGCCGATTATGGTGCCCAGAATAGCCGTAGGCATTGCAATCACCACGGCAAGCGGGTCGGTCCAGCTCTCATACTGTGCGGCAAGTACCAGCACGGTCATGATTAATGCAAAAATCAGGACAGTAGACACCGTGGTGCTTGTCTGTGTTTCCTGATATGCCTCCCCCGTCCAGGCATATCCATATGTGTCACCAGTGGCTTTAGCTACAATCTCCTCCATGGCGTTTATGGCCTGCGACGAGGAGCTGCCATGCGCAGGGGTTGCAGTGAGCGATGCCGATTCGTACATATTGTAGCGATTGATAGAAGCCGAACCCATTATCGGTTCTATCGTGGCAAACGAGCCGAATGGAACCATCTCCCCTGTATTGCCGCGCACACTGAGCCGCATAATGTCGCCTACATTGGCGCGGGCCCAGTCGTCAGCGGCGATGTTCACCTGATACACCTTGTTGAATTCCACAAAATCGTTCACGTACCGCCCTCCCACGAAGCTTGAAAGAGCTGAATATACATCCGCCATCGACAGTCCCATGCTTTGGATTTTGTCGCGGTTCATTTTCAGGCGGTATTGTGGCACCTCACCTTCATACAGCGAAGTTATGGAGGCGATTTCCGGATAATTGAGCGCCTCGCGTTTTATGTCGTCAAGCACTGTCGACATCTGGGCTGCACCATGCCCGTTTATATCGAGCAACTGCATGGCCAGACCGGACGTCAACCCGAGGCCAGGAATGGCAGGCGGGTTAAGGGCAAAAATAACGGCCTCCTGGATGCCGGCGCACTCCTCGTCGAAGCGCTTCATGATTGCCTCGACTGTGTGCGATTTCCCTTTACGCTCACTCCATGGCTTTAGAACCACGAACATGGTGCCGAGATTGCTGCCGGCACCTCCTGCCATAAAGGAGAACCCGGACATCTCAATCACATCGGCAATCTCCGGCATTGACTGCAGTATGTCCGAAGCCCGGGCCACGACTTTGTCGGTTCGGTCAAGCGAAGCTCCCGTGGGGAGTTGGACTGATGCAAGGAAATAACCCATGTCCTCCTCCGGCATATAGCTTGTGGGCCAGCGACTGAATCCCCAGAATGCGCCGACACACAGCGCTGCGTATATTCCGATGGCCACGGCGGGACGTTTCAGCAGCTTGCCGATTGCATTCAAGTACAGGTTTAGAGTTTTGGCGAATCCGGCGTTAAACCAGCTGTATAGAAAGAATTTGGTCGGTTTCTTCGGACGCAGGAACAGTGCGCACATCGCCGGTGTAAAAGTCAGGGCATTGAATCCCGAAAATGCGGTGGAAACGGCAATGGTCAGAGCAAACTGTTTGTACAGTTCACCTGTAATGCCTGAAATGAAAGCCGTGGGGATAAACACCGACAGCAGCACAAGCACCTCCCCTATCACCGGACCCTGCAGCTCAACCATTGCCTTCCTTGCGGCATCGGCCGGCGACATTTTCCCCTCGTCGACTATTCTTGAACAATCCTCCACCACCACTATGGCGTCGTCAACCACGATAGCGATGGCGAGTACAAGTCCGAACAGAGTCAGAGTGTTGAGCGAGAATCCCATAATCTTCATTACAGCGAATGTGGCAATCAGCGACACGGGGATAGTGAGCATAGGGATAATGACTGCCCGCCAGTTCTGCAGGAAGAGCAAAATGACAAGCATCACGATTAGCGTTGTCTCAACGAATGTCACCATCACCTCATCTATTGATTCGTGAACAAAGTCGGTGGTGTTCATCAGCACGCGGCAGTGCACTCCATCGGGCAGATAGCGTTCAAGATCCTCAAGCTTCTTTTCTACCGCGTTGGCAACGGCGATTGCATTTGCATCCGACCGCTGATATATGCCTATGAGGCCAGCGGGTTGTCCCGACACACGTGACACATTGCCATAGCTTTCGCTGCCGAGGTCAACCCGTGCGATATCCTTCAATCTCAGAATGTTGTTATTCTTATCTACCTTTATAATTATGTTTCCGAACTCTTCGGGAGTGACCAGGCGCCCTTTTGAAGAGAGTGTGAACTGAAATTCGGACGGAGTGCTCGACGGCTGCGCCCCAACAGAACCGGCCGATACTTCCATGTTCTGCGCCTCAATGGCAGCGATCACGTCGGCCGGGTCAACGTCGCGGATGCGCATCTTATCCGGATTCATCCATATGCGCATGCTGTAGTCGCCGGCGCCAAAGGCGTTGGCTCCTCCCACACCATCGATTCGGGCCAGCTCATTGACTATGTGAAGCTGAGCATAGTTGGTAAGGTAAAGCGCATCGTAACGTTCCGGGTCATCGCTTTCAAGTGCCACAAACAGCAGAATGTTCGACGACCGGGCATTCACGCTCACCCCCTGCTGTGTGACGGAGGACGGGAGCTGAGGTGATGCCTGACTGACAAGATTCTGCACTTTTACGGATGCATCGTCCAGGTCTGTTCCGTTGGCAAAAGTGATCTGAAGGCTGTAGGAACCGTTGTTGTCGGAATTCGAGCTCATATACAGCATCCCTTCAACTCCGTTGACAGCCTCCTCTATAGGCTCGCCAATCGCTTCAGCAACGGTAGTGGCGTCTGCTCCCGGATAGGAGGCGGACACCTCAACCGTGGGGGGTGAGATATTCGGGTACTGAGCTATGGGTAACGTTTTGACCGTTATGATTCCCGCCAGAACCAAAAGGATGGACAGGACCGTTGAGAAAATCGGACGGTCTATAAAGAATCGTGAAAACATGGCGTGCTGATTAACTGTGAGGTTACGTTACTTGGTTCCGGCATGTCCGGGTGTTAACACTGGGTCGACTGTCATTCCGTCACGCACTTTAAGCATGGCCTTTGTCACATATCGGTCGGTGGCACTCAGGCCGGATTTCACTATGCGCAAAGTGTCCTGATAAAGGTCGCCCACCTGAATGGGGGTATACACCACCTTGTCCGAATCATTGACAACATAGACATATTTTCCCAGCTGGTCGGCGCCTATTGCCGCATCACGTATGATGATAGCCTTCGGGTCAACTGCATACGGAAGTTTTACGGTGGCGAACATTCCGCTTTTCAGCTCTCCGTCCTGATTTTTCAGTTTCACCCTAAGCTTGATTGTACCGGTTGATTTATCAACGCCCGGAGCTTCATACTCCACCGGCCCGTAATATTGGGTCAGTATGGAATCGCTGAATGTGACAGGCACATGCGAAAGGTCCACCTTACGTCCGCTGCGCGTATCATTGAGCTCAAAATAGTTCGAATCCTCTATTGAAAAATGCACACTCACCCAACTGTCGTCGTAGACTCGGGCAAGTACAACAGGCGAGTTTTCCCCGGCTACAAAATCCCCCGGGATAAGTTCGCCGGCGGAGACATGACCTGCAAACGGTGCTCGTACAGTGCAATATCCGAGCATTGTGCTGGCGGTTTGCAACTCCGCTCTGGCGGTCTGTATGGCCGCCTCTGTCTGATGCATGTTGCTTTCCGCCTGAATTACTTCCATTTTCGACACCGCATCGCTCTCAAGGGCCTTCCTCATGGCCTCGTATTGTTTTGATGCATAGTCATGGGCTGCTATGGCGGTGGCGAGTTGCGCTTTGGCCTGCTGGACTTTGTCGGCATAGCTTGTGGATTCAATCCTGAACAGAGGAGCCCCTGCAGCCACCCATTGTCCATCGTCATAGAGCTGTTCGGTGATGTATCCGTTGACACGGCCCACAATATCGGCTTCCGATGAGGCCTGAACATAGGCAGGATAGGATTGATATAACGTGACCGAGTCGGTAGCTGGCAAAGCGACAGACACTTTCTCTGTTACACCATCATCGTGAGTGTGTGTGTTCGAGTGACACGCTGTGAGCGCCATCAATGTGACTGCTCCAGCTAATAATGACAGATATACCCGGCATAGTATATGTTGATACTTTTTGGTTATGACACTTGAAGTTGATATATATTCGTATTGATACCTGAGAGAGCATGCTGCTGGCCGTGTGCAGTTCAGGGCGTATCGTGAGCGACATCGTAACCGCCACCCAGAGCCTCGTAAAGGCTTATCAGCGCCGAAAGTGCCGATCCGTGAGCCCGGATCAGTTCGCTTTCGGCCTGTAATGCGTTGATTTGGGCCATGACGACATCGCTCATGGGTGTGAGTGAGTTTTTGTATCGGTCGACAGCCAGCCGGAACACTTCGTTGTTGGCGGTTATTATACGCGATATGGCATCCATATAACTTACACTGTGGAAATATGTGCTCATGGCATTGTCTGCCTCGCTTACGGCATTCAGGACTGTCAGATTATAATTGTCAATAGCGGCCTTCATCTGCTCGCGAGCCTGCGACAAGGCGTATTTACGGCCGAATCCGTCGAAAAGCGTCCATGACAGGGTCGGCTCAACGGAATATGTAAAACTGTTTTTATGTGCGAGGTCACTGAAATTGCGTGCGCTCGTGCCGATAGCACCGTTGATTGTGAGCGTGGGAAGGAAATCCTTTTTTGCCACACCGACCATTGCGGCCAATTCAGATACATTCATCTCAGCCTGGACTATGTCGGGGCGGCGTCTCAACAGGTCTGCCGGGACTCCCGCACCTACCATCTGCACGGCTTCGGGAAGACGGGGCGAGGTTGAATCGGCTACAAGCATGTCGTGAAGCTGCCGGGCATCGATACCTGTCAGCACACTGAGTGCATTTACTGCATGATGCAGGGAATTCTCAATATTGGGTATTGTGGATGCCGTGGAATAATAAGTCTCCTCAGCCTGAGCCACATCAAGCTTGGAGGACAGGGTAGCCTCATAGCGGGCCTTGGCTATATCCACAATTTTCTGTTGGGTGGCAAGATGGGCATTCGCCACGTCAAGCTGCTCCTGCAGTATCCTTATCTGCACATATTGCGATGCTATCTGGGCCGTGATGCTGACCATTGCGCCTGCCCATTCGGCCCGCGACGCCCTATAAGATGCGCGTTTGGCCTCTACCCCTTTGGCAATCCGTCCGAAAATGTCGACTTCCCATGAGGCGTTGAGCCCGGCTGAGAAAAAGCGGTCGGTTATGGCGTTGCCGGCCACCGGCCCGCTTAATCCACTGGAACGCATCGCGGTCCAGCCTGCCGAGGCCGACACTGATGGAAACCAGGCTGCACGTGCCTGCCCCATGGCTGCTCGTGCAGCATTTGAACGATGCAACGCCGCCGAAACGTCGTAGTTGACATCCAGCCCGCGTTGCACCAATGTGTCAAGAAGGGTGTCGTTGAAAGTTGTCCACCATCCGTTGATGGCCGACGGCACCTCCATGGGATGTTCAGGCACATAGCTCCAATGCTCCGGAAGCGGCTGCTTAAGGTATTCGGCATTATTTTCTGCAAACCCCGTGAAAGCTGCAGCAATAATCAAAGGCAGCACATATGTGCGCAGTTGAAACGTGTTGTTCATTGTTAATGTTTTGTAAAAATAACATCGGCGATGGCGGCAACGTTCATGCCGGATGAATAAAAAGGTTTGGCTGAGAACACGGTTTTTATATGAATTCTTAACCGGCGTCGTCAGGCAATTTGCTCGGCCGGATAATAAGCCGGAGCGACGATGCATAGTTGAAATATGCCCACATCCAGTTGATAAGTACGGTTATTTTGTTGCGCATGCCAAGAAGCGACAGCAGGTGCACACCCATCCATGCCATCCATGCCGGGAAGCCTCCGAGATGCAACTTACCCATATCGACAACAGCACGGTTACGTCCGATTGTGGCCATGGAGCCTTTGTCGCGGTACGAAAACTCACGTAGCCGTGCATTTCCCGGACGCCGGGCATATTCGTTGAGATTCCGCGCGACAAGCCTGCCCTGCTGAATGGCCACCTGTGCCAGCTGAGGGTGTCCGTCGGGCCATGACTCATCGCCCTCAACAAGCGATATGTCACCGATGGCAAACACATCGTCCACACCTTTAACCCGACAGTAACGGTCCGTAAGCAGACGGTTGCCACGGCTCACAAATGCCGGCTGCCCAGTTTCCTTATTTATCTCAAACCCTTTGAACGTGAACTGTACGCCTGTCACACCCGCTGTCCATATCACCATTGAAGCTGGCAGAGTCTCTCCCGACACCAGTTCCACAATGCCTCTGTCTCGGTCATATGTTTTCAGGATTGAGTTTAGCTTGATATTTACCATCAATGCCGACAACCCTTCGGCCGCCCCAGCCGACGATGCGGAGCTCATTGTCCGCAGCAGTCTTGGCGACCCCTCAATGATGGTGATGCTTATGTCCGACTGCTTTATGGTGGGATATTCGCGAGGAAGCACATAGCGTTTCATTTCTCCGAGCGCGCCGGCAATCTCGACTCCAGCGGGGCCGCCGCCTACCACGACAAAATGCAGCATCTCTCTACGCTTTATCTCTGAAGGCTCTATGGCAGCCTGCTCAAGCCGCCGCAGAATGTCGTTCCTGCACCTGACAGACTCCGCTGTTGATTTTATGGTATAGACATGCTTTGCAAGCTCGTCGTTCCCGAAATAATTGTTGGTGGTTCCGGCGGCTATTATAAGGCGGTCATAATGGATGGTTTCCAGATCTGTATGCACGTTTCTTTGCATCAGGTCGATACCTTCGACATGCCCCATATTGAACGAAATATTACGTGAACGCAGTTTGCGCAATTCCCTACGCAGAGGAAAGCATATGCTTGCGGCATCAAGGCCAGCCGACGCCACCTGATAGAACAAGGGCTGGAAAGAATGGAAATTGTTGGCGTCAATCACGGTGACCCAGTAGTGCTTCAGGTCAAGATGGGTGATGACATTCAGTCCGGCAAAGCCACCCCCGACCACTACGATATGCGGGAGTTGAGGCGTATGGCCGGAAGTACAGTCGGTTTTCATATCCGGAAGTTTTTAGAGAATGATGAATGTTTATAGTCACATGTGAAAACTAAACGCCTCCGGATTACGTTTGGTTGCCATGTAACACACTATGAAATCCATATCCGGACATGTTTGATGCGGTCCACGACGGATTAAAAATATAAATTGAGGTATTACGACAGAATATGCACCGATTCGTTTTGCCGCAATCTTTAAAAATACCTAAATTTGCAAATTAAAACTCCGGATAAAGTACGGACAAAGCAAACTATGCATACCGACCAGGCTCAAAAGCAGATCGCTCTCGACCGTCGCTATCTGCGCATGGCTCTGATATGGGCCGAGAATTCTTATTGTCAGCGACGCAAAGTCGGCGCGATAATTGTAAAGGATTCCATGATTATCTCCGATGGGTTCAATGGCACGCCGTCGGGGTTTGAGAACGTGTGTGAAGATGACTCCGGCGTAACAAAGCCCTATGTGCTGCATGCCGAGGCAAACGCCATTACGAAGGTGGCGCGCAGCAACAACTCGGCCGACGGAGCCACCTTATACATAACAGCATCGCCCTGCGTGGAATGCTCCAAACTGATAATCCAGGCAGGCATAAGGCGTGTCGTCTTTCACGAGCTTTACCGCATCACAGATGGTATCGACCTGCTCAGGCGGGCCGGAGTGGAATGTTGCCATATCGCAGATTTAAATGCACCTTTGACCCACGCATGATTTCTCTGAAACGATATCTTATTTACTTAGACCATAAATGAAGCGAATTCCGAAGGCGGCGCTGTGGCTTCCAGTCATAATGGCCGTGACATTTATATTGGGTTTTCTCGCAGGCGATATTGTCAACCACGAGAGCGGCCCCACGCCTACCCAGAAAAAATTCCAGACAATCATCAACCTGATCAGGAAGGATTATGTTGATGAGGTGAATCTCGACAGCCTTCTGGAGAACACACTGCCGAGCCTGCTGCAGAACCTCGACCCGCATTCTGCCTACATACCGGCGTCCGACCTTCAGGCAGTGAATGACGATCTTGACGGCTCGTTCTGCGGTGTGGGCGTGCAGTTCATGATAAACAACGACACCATTACAGTTATAGAGGTGACCTCCGGCGGCCCATCGGAGAAAGTGGGCCTGAAGGCCGGCGACCGCATCGTGAAAATCGACGACGAGAATGTGGCCGGTATCGGTATAACCAACGAGCAGGTAATCAAGCGCCTGCGTGGCAACCGCAACACCCGGGTGAAACTCGGCGTGAAGCGTGCCGGAGCAAAAAAACTGCTGTCCTACGACGTTACCCGTGGCGATATTCCGGTGACATCTGTAGATGCATCATACATTGTAAGTCCGGGCATCGGATATGTGAAAGTAAACAAATTCGGGCGCACCACATACGATGAATTCTGGCAGGCCCTCACGGACCTCAGAAACAACGGCGCACAGGATTTCGTGATTGATCTCCGTGGCAACACCGGCGGATTCATGGAGATTGCATTCCTCATGGTCAATGAATTCCTTGAAAAAGGCCAGATCATCGTTACCACAAAAGGGAGGGACCTTTACTCAACCCAGGGAGTGCAGGCCGACGGCAACGGATCCTTTAAGGATGCACAGCTTGTGGTTCTGCTCGATGAGTTCTCTGCGTCTTCATCCGAAATATTCGCAGGTGCATTACAGGACAATGACCGTGCCCTGATTGTCGGGCGACGCTCATTCGGAAAGGGTCTTATACAGCGGCAGTCGGTATTGCCCGACAGCAGCGCCATCAGACTTACCATAGGACGATACTACACTCCTTCGGGCCGTTGCATACAAAAAGACTATTCCAACAGCGCTGTTTACGGCCACGACATCATTGACCGTTACAACCGCGGCGAGATGTTCAGCCGGGATTCAATCAAACTGGACGAATCATTGGTATTCACAACACAGAATGGCCGTAAGGTGTATGGCGGAGGTGGTATAATGCCTGATATATTTGTGCCGAACGACACATCCGGCGTGACCTCTTACCTCATTAATGTGGCCAATGCCGGACTGCTGCAGAAATTTGCATTCGAGTATGTCGACACCAACCGTGAACGTCTCGCCAAGGCCGACAACCTTGACAAACTTCTGGCGGCACTCCCCTCCGACGATGCGTTGCTTCGTCAGTTCGTCAATTATGCCGCAAAGAATGGTGTGCGTGCCCGCTGGTACTACATCAACATTTCGCACGACTTGCTTGTTAATCAACTGAAGGCCCTCATAGCCCGCGATGCACTTGACTATAATGCTTACCACACGATAATCAATGCCACCGACATAAACGTGCGCCGCGCGGTAGATGAACTGCTTAACGGCAATGCAGCCTTCCCGATACGACCGGCCGCCACCAATGATTCCCGAGCGGTGTCGGGCGGCACTGTAAAATCAACGCCACAAACATCCAAGCATGAACAAAAATGACATACGCACACGCGTCAGGACTCGTAAGAATCTGCTTTCTGAACAGGAAAAGGCAGACGCCGCCCAGCGTGTGTTCCAGCGGCTGGAGCAGTCTGCCGCCTTTATGCTGGCCGACAGGATTCTGATGTACCATTCCTTGCCCGATGAGCTTTCCACGCATGCATTTCTGCGGAAATGGGGAAAGACTAAGCACTTTTACCTCCCGAGAGTCAATGGGGTCAATCTCGACATACTCCCATACGACGAGCAGACGCTTGCGCTCGGCTCCTTCCACATAGAGGAGCCACAGGGCACCGACACTGCCAGCATCGGGGATATCGAACTTATTGTCGTGCCGGCTGTGGCTTTCGACAGATGCGGGAATCGAGTGGGCCGTGGGAAAGGATATTACGACCGTCTGCTGGCATCATCGCGTGCCACAAAGGTGGGTGTCGGGTATGATTTCCAGTTCTGTGCCGATGAGGACATCCCTGCCGAGCCACACGATGTGGCGCTCGACATCGTAATCACCGAATCACGCTGCATTGTGGTTCACAAACGGAGCCGCTTCTGACAAAGCGCCATTCTCTCCACATCACCAATCATAAAACACCGTTCTTAACAGCTGTGATAGCCATTCAGAATCTTACAGTAGAATTCAGCGCCGTGCCGCTGTTCAACAACATCAATTATGTGATCAACCCGCGCGACAGGATAGCCCTAGTGGGAAAGAACGGCGCCGGGAAATCAACGATGCTTAAAATAATAGCGGGCCTGCAGAATCCATCTGCAGGCTCTGTTGCCGTTCCATCCGACACAACCATAGGCTATCTGCCGCAGCAGATGAAGCTTGCCGACGAGACCACACTTGTTCAGGAAGTGAGGAAAGCCTTCTCGCATATCGATGCCATGCAGGCAAATCTTGACCGGATGAATCAGGAACTGGCCGAGCGCACCGACTACGAATCGGAGGCGTATCAGCGCCTCATCGACTCTGTAACGGCCCTTACCGACCGCCTTGCCATTGAGCAGACAGAGAACCATGAGGCGGAGATGGAGAAAACTCTGCTCGGACTGGGATTTGTGCGAACCGATTTCGCTCGCCCTACATCGGAATTCTCTGGCGGATGGCGCATGCGCGTCGAGCTGGCCAAGCTCCTGCTCCAACACCCCGACGTACTGCTTCTCGACGAGCCTACCAACCACCTCGATATAGAATCCATACAATGGCTTGAGCAATTTCTGAAACAGAAAGCCAAGGCGGTAGTGCTTGTGAGCCACGACAGGGCGTTTATCGACAATGTCACCAACCGCACCATCGAGATTTCGTGCGGCCGCATATACGACTATGCCGTGAACTACTCAAAATTCGTTGAGTTGCGGCGCGAGCGCATCGAACAACAGACGCGCGCCTATCAAAACCAGCAGAAAGAGATTGCCGACACCGAAGCTTTCATCGAGAGGTTCCGCTACAAGGCCACAAAGGCCGTTCAGGTACAGAGCCGCATGAAGCAGCTGGCCAAAATTGAGCGCATCGAGATTGACGAAGTCGACACATCCCACCTCAATCTCCGCTTCCCGCCAGCACCACGCTCGGGCGATTATCCTGTCATAGCCGATAATGTCGGCAAAGCCTACGGCGACCATCAGGTGTTCGACCATGCCACCTTCACCATATCACGCGGCGAGAAAGTGGCGTTTGTCGGCAAGAACGGCGAAGGCAAATCCACTCTTGTAAAATGCATCATGGGTGAAATTCCGTTCAGCGGCCATCTTAAAATCGGCCATAATGTAAAGATCGGATATTTCGCGCAGAATCAGGCACAGTTGCTCGACGAAACGGTTACTGTGTTCGACACAATTGACCGTGTGGCCACAGGCGACGTGAGGTTGAAAATCCGCGACATCCTCGGCGCATTCATGTTCGGAGGGGAAGCCTCCGACAAGAAAGTGGGCGTGCTCTCCGGAGGCGAAAAAACTCGCCTGGCCATGATCCGGCTGCTGTTGCAACCTGTCAACCTGCTCATCCTCGACGAGCCGACCAATCATCTTGACATGCCGTCGAAAGATGTGCTGAAGCAGGCGATAAAGGATTTTGACGGCACAGTAATTCTTGTGAGTCACGACCGTGAATTTCTTGACGGGCTTGTGGAGAAGGTCTATGAATTCGGTGGAGGTAAAGTGCGCGAATGTCTCGGTGGCATTTATGAATTTCTTGAGAAAAAGAAACTTTCGTCACTGCAGGAGCTGGAGTTGTCCAAATCCAAGGCGGTTTCCGACCCGGTGCAACCTACCGAAAGTGTAGCACAGGCTCAGGAAAACAAGCCGGAACAACGTAAACTCACCTATGCCGAGCAGCGCGAACGCGACAAGATGCTGCGCCGGGCCGCAAAAAAAGTCGCCGACGCCGAAGCCGCCGTCTCAGAAGCCGAAAGTGCCTTGTCAGATATAGAAGCAAAAATAGCGGCAGGCAATGTGGAGAACGATATATTTAACGAACATCAGGCCGCAACCCGCCGCGTGGAGACTGCCATGAGCCTATGGGAACTGGCATCCCAGGAATTCGACGAGCTGAAAGCTTCGTTTGGAGCTTAGGCATAAGGGCCGGCAAGTTTTTTTCAGCCTGCTGACAGCGCAAACGCCAACATATTGATTGTAACCGCATAACAGGGCGCATCTACATGATGCGCCCTGTTGCATTATGTGCATATTAGGAATGTCTTAAAAACATTGTAATTTTTTTGTCACCGCATTTCAACCTTTTCTTAACACGAAATGTTAATAGAGTAAAAGCAACCGAAACAAGTGCTCTCAACCTCACTGAAAAATACACACCGAATAAAAAACGTGAGTTGCGTTCACATACTTTCAATTGCTCTCCATCTATGATGAAGTTTTGAACGTAAAAAAACAAAGGAACAACACATAATTAATTCAAAACATTAACTACTAACAACTATTTATATGAAAAAAGCTCTCTTATTGATGGCCCTCATGGTTGGATGCATGAGCGCATCAGCACAGAAAATCGACAAAAACGAACTGAAGCAACTTCAGGTGTTCCTGTCGCAACCCGGTGAAAAATCTGCAACCAATGCAGAAGCTCTGAAAATCTCGGATGTAAAATCGCCCGCCACATGGGAAGGTGTCACCGTTGAAAACGGCCACGTCACAGCGATTGAATGGGCAGACAAACATCTTGCAGGCACATTGAATCTCTCCGGATTCGAAGCCCTGACTAAAGTGAACGTATCGCGCAATGCGCTGACTGCAGTGACATTCGACGGCTGCTCGGCCCTGAACCGCATTGATGCCCAGCGCAACAAAATCAAAGAGGTGAATTTCAACGGATGCCAAAGCCTGCAGACCTTGAATATCTATAAGAACCGCCTCACTGAGGTCAGCTTGGAGCAGATGCCTCTTATCGAGACCCTCAACATCTCCAACAACTACCTTGTAGCTCTTGATGTTGCAAACTCCTCAACTCTGAAGACACTCAACTGCCAGGGCAACCATCTGGAATCCCTTAAAGTTGAATACTGCACCAACCTCAAGAATCTCTATTGCGGATATAACAAGCTTACCGGCCTGACACTCGTTGGCGTAAACAATCTGCAGAACCTCAATGTAGATGACAATGAAATCAGCCAGCTCATTGTAAGCAACCTGCCAGCACTCAGCACCTTCATCTGCTCCGACAACAACATGCAGTCGTTGGCAATGCGCCAGTGCCCTGTGCTGCTCGACCTCGTATGCTCCTACAACAATCTGACATCGCTTTCGGTCAGCGACTGCCCCCAGCTTCTTTTCGTGGACTGCTCGTACAACGACCTGACCCAGCTCACCCTCTCGAATCAGACCTTCCTGCAGCGTCTGCTTTGCAACAACAACCAGCTCACAATGCTTGATGTATCGTTCGACCAGGCTCTTACCTACATCAACTGCCGCTACAACATGATTACCGACCTCCGTACTGTAGGCGACAACTCGCTGTCGATGGTGGCCTGCCAGTGGAACTACTGATCCGGCATGAGTCGGCTATAAAGGCAGAAGTTCTGAAATACTGATTTGAACAGAGCTAATGCAATATAATTCAAGGGGCGCTATTCCTGGCTGACAGGGATAGCGCCCCTTCCCTGTGCAGAGTGGATGTTTTTTCGTCATAGGTCCTGATATGCCGGCTGGATTTGCTATCTTTGACGGCGCAAAGCGAAAAAAACAGCCACCCATCCCATTTTCCGGTATGTTCGGACTAATAGACTGCAACAATTTTTTTGTCAGCTGCGAGCGATTGTTCAAGCCCTGGCTGAAAAATCGTCCGGTCATCGTTACGAGCAGTAACGACGGATGCGCTGTGGCCATGTCGAATGAGGCAAAGGCTATCGGTATCACCCGAGGTGCGCCCGTCTTTAAAATACGCGACATCATACGGCAATACGATGTGGCGGTCCTGCCTGGACAGCACAGGTTTTACGGAGACCTGTCGGCACGTGTAATGAACACCGTTGAAAGTGTTGTGGGTGATGTTGAGGTATATTCAATCGACGAAGGCTTCTTCCAGCTTCCCGACGGAGACCCTGAAGCGATGGAAGCTGTAGCACGCGAAACTGTGCGCCGGGTGCGCCGTTGGGTTGGCATACCCACCTCCATAGGGGTGGCACCCACACGAACACTGGCAAAAATCGCAGCCGGGTTTGCAAAAAAGTATCCAGGCTACAGAGCCGTGTGTCTGATTGACAATGAAGATAAGCGGCGGAAGGCCCTGTCGCTCACACCAATCGACAAGGTATGGGGCATAGGACGACATCTGTCGGCACATTTTTCGCGTTACGGAATTACCTCAGCTCTTGATTTCGCCGATCTGAATCATTACGACGTGGAACGGATAGCCAACGTCACGGCGCAACGCACATGGATGGAACTCAACGGCAAACCATGTATAGATGCAGATCCGGAAACGGCATCAAAACAGCATATCTGCTCCACCCGCACGCTGGTTCCATCGGTCGCACGCCTGGAGGAACTTAGCGAACATATGGCGCGTTTTGTTGAAATAGCCTCACGCAAATTGCGACGGCAGCACTCGTTTGCTGCAGGAATCTGTGTCTTTATCCAGACAAACAAGTACCGCACGGATCTGCCTCAGTACGGCAATTCGGCCTATCGGCATCTCGAAGAACCGGCCAACGACCTCATGATTCTTACACGAGAGGCAATTGAAGGCTTGAAGTCGATATACCGCCCAGGGCTGGTGTATCGGCGTGCAGGTGTTATTATAAGCGATATTGTCGAGGCAAATCAGGTGCAGCCGGGTCTGTTCATGTCGCCGGAACTAAGAGAGAAGCGCAAGAACCTGATGCAGCTGTTCGACTCCATAAACACAAGCCCCGCTACATTAGACAAACTCAGAATAGCCGCCGGCCGGCCGGCAACAAATCCATCCGACCTCAACAGACTTCGGGAATCCAGTCCACACACACCAGCCATCCTGTTTCAGTCAGGACATATTTTGTAGATGAATCCCGACGGCCGAAAACCGCTTAACAGCCTTGAATTAAAGTGCTTCGCTGTGAGATTTGTGGCTGATATTGACAATCAGCCATAATTAAAGCTTAATTAGTTGGAACATGTATTAATTTTTGCTAATTTTGGCAAAAATACACACTCATTATCCATTTCAACACATTTTAATTACTTTCTCATGAACAGAAGCTTATATGTTAAGGCTGCCGTGACTGCCACATGGCTCATTGCACTGTCTGCATGTGTCGATGACGGCTACGACCTGTCGAATATTGATACAACCAGTCGATTCAGGGTCGACGAACTGGTTATTCCGATGAATCTTGATGTAATCACTCTAAACAGTGTTATTGAAATTGACGAGGAAAGCAAAATTCAGATATACACAGCACCTGATGGCAGCAAATATTATGCTGTGAATGAATCAGGCTCATTCAACTCCAATCCGATACACATTGACGTAATCGAATGCGCCGCTCCTGCGCTCGACACAAAAACCATACAGATCAGTTCTGTTCCGGCTGCACTGGCGAAAAATGCCGCGGCATCCGGCTCTACCATGCAGTATTAAATCGAATCCACCACTACGGATTTCACGTACGACATAACAGGTGTTGACGAAGCTGTCCACGCCGTCACATCCATACGCGTCACCCCCATGTTGTTCAGAATACAGCTTTCTGCGCCGGACTTTGGAGGCACTGTGTCGTCGGTGGAATTCTCCAACCTCAAACTGTTCTTGCCCAAAGGCCTTGAGGCCACAGCTTCTGCCGGCAACTACGATGCGGCAACAGGCGTTCTTTCTGTCCCTCACCTTGTTTCGCCGGGTGCATCCGCCACGATCGACCTTATAGCCACCTCAATCGATATGGCAGCAAACGGCGCGGTACTTGATTACCAGGCTCACGAATTAAAGTTCAAGAGCGCCATGACGGTGTCGGAGGGCATTCTTACTCTGACGGCACAAAACGGCATGTCGTTGCCATCCCAGATTGACTTCTCTGTGTCCTACACCCTGTCGGACATACATGCCACAAATTTCTCCGGCGCGATAGAATATCTTATCACGGGTGTGAATATTGAGGATGTAGACCTGTCGGATATGCCCGATTTCCTATCCGGCGAAGAAACCGATATTTCGCTTGTAAATCCGCAGATTTATCTTGGACTCAACAATCCGGTTGGACCTGAAAAACTTGACTGCAACACCGGGCTCACGCTGACTGCTATCAGAGACGGCCAACCCACCGGCGAGTATTCCATCGACCATCCGTGGTTTACCATAGGCCACGGACAAGCTTACGGCCCCTATCACTTTTGCCTGTCGCCTACCATGCCGTCCGACCCGCTGCCCGGGTATGCCGGGAATCTGGAACATGTAGGGTTTAAATCTCTGTCGGGTGTACTGTCCGGCAACGGACTGCCCACCAGCCTGGGAGTGCGCCTCAATAACCCATGCATACCTCTGCAAAACGTGGCAGACTTCTCATTGGGTACGGATATACCCGGAATAGATGGGCATTATGATTTCTTTGCCCCCCTCGCACTGCAGAACGGATCATCTATTGTCTATACGGAAACTGAGGACGGATGGAATGACGAGGATGTGGATGCCATAACCGTAGAGAAACTCTACGTCTCTGCACGCGCAACCTCAAGGGTGCCCCTGGATGTCAAACTCTCCGCCTACGTGCTCGACAAGGACGGCAATAGGATACAGGCTCAACTGACAAGTGTCACACTGCCTGCCAATGCCGAGGATTTCCCATTTACCATCGAGCTTACCGAGGGGCAGACTGTAACGCACCTCGACGGCATCACCTTCACAGCCCGGGTGAATGCCGATGGAGAAACCCCGCTCTCGCCCGACCAGGAGATAGTTCTTAAAGAGGTAAGAGCAAAAGTGTCCGGCTATTACGAAAAAGAGCTCTGAACAGGTGAAACACTACCGATCTCTTGCAATGCAGCCTAAGTCATAATTTTACACATCCATTCCATCCAAAATCCAACACAAACATGAAATTCTTATTCAAACGATACGCATACACCATCCTACTTGCCGCACTGCTCTCATGCGCCGGTAAAGCTGGAGCACAAAGCACTTATTCAGGATATTTCCTTGAAAACTACACCTACCGCAGCCAGATGAATCCTGCATTCGGATCCGACCGCAACTACGTGGGCTTCCCCGGACTGGGCAACATCAACGTGGCCATGCGAGGCAATCTGCACACGTCCTCTGTGCTTTACAATCTTGACGGACGGACCGTACTTTTCACCAATCCCGGAATCAGTGTTGCAGAAGCCATGAGCAACATTCACGACAACAACCGGGTGCAGGCGAATGTAAGGCTAAATATACTCAATGCCGGATTCAAGGCATTCGGAGGATATAACACCGTCGGAATCAACGTAGTGTCGAATGTTGCCGTAAATGTTCCCGGCTCGCTGTTCTCACTTGCAAAGGAGGGAGCCACAAACAGCACATACGACATAAGCCGTTTCAGGGCGCACGCCGATGCTTACGCAGAAATAGCCTTGAATCATTCACGCGAAATCAAACAGGTGAAGGGGCTGCGCGTTGGAGCCGCAGTCAAGTTCCTTGTAGGAGCCGGCAACATTGACGCATATTTCAAGCAGGCCGATCTTACTTTGGGCGACAACATGTGGACCGCACGCACCAATGCCGACATCTATGCCTCCGTGAAGGGACTCGAATACAAACACGACTTCAACGACCGCACCGGAAAAGAATATGTGTCAGGTGCCGATTTTGATTCATATGGTGGGCCGAACGGATTCGGAATGGCATTTGACCTGGGTGCCGAATATGAGTGGTCGGACTGGAAGTTCTCTGCGGCGATTATAGATCTCGGATTCATCTCATGGAGCGACACACGACTGGCTACCACCGGAGGCGAAAAGACCGTGAATACAGACGCATTCACTTTCAATGTCGACGATGACGCCGAGAATTCCTTCGATAATGAATTTGACCGGCTCGGCGACCAATTGTCGGAGCTGTATGAGCTTGAAGACCACGGCGTAGTCGGCTCGCGCACCCGCATGCTTGGTGCAACGATGAACCTGGGCGCACAGTACACACTGCCCGTCTACCGACATTTGACCTTCGGACTTCTGAACACAACGAGGATCAATGGTAAATACAGCTGGACGGAATTCCGCCTTTCGGCCAACGTCGCCCCTGTAAAATGTTTTTCAGCAGGCACCAATGTAGCGGTCGGCAGTTTCGGGTGGTCGTTCGGATGGATTGCAAATCTGAAAGTCACGGGCTTCAACATGTTCCTCGGCATGGACCACACCCTGGGCAAACTCGCAAAACAAGGACTGCCGTTAAGTTCAAATGCCTCGGTAAATCTTGGTATAAATTTCCCGTTCTGACCCAAGTGCAATCGGACTGACAAGTCCTTGACATACTGACTTGCAGATAAAACGCCCCCTGAATCCCGGATTACGGAGTCAGGGGGCGTTTTATGGCTGGTTGATAATCAGTATTTACCGGCTCGCGTCTTCTTGTCGGAACTACGTGCCACAATACTTAATCGACAATCCAACATTTTTTAGCACTGTAAATTTGCGCATTCGTTCTTGTTATGTTAATTTTGCATTGTAATGTTAAAATTATGATTGGTAAAATGCGACACTCAGTAAACAATAACACCGTCATATTTGTTAATATTATAAAATAAATTCAAAATGACTTTTGCCGACATATGAGCAATCATATTGATGTGAAGTCCATTAACATTCAACATTTCCGGAAATGAAGAAATCAACCATCTGGTTGCTGGCAATATTGATGGCGTTGACCCTCGTTGGCTTGCTTTACATTCAGATCATCTACATGAAAAGCATGATTAGAATGCGCGACGACCAATTCACCGAGGGCGTCAGGCGCTCGCTCTACGCAGTGTCATCGTTGCTTGAACAGGACGAAACGAAGTTTTTCCTTGAAGAGGATGTCGCCGAGGTTGAATCCTCGTCCATTTATTCGCAATACGGA
>DBFWRP010000324.1:0-12609 GCA_048222005.1 Muribaculaceae bacterium
GGTTAGAACCGACGAAAGGAAACTCAACATGGAAATCACAATCAACAATTCACCGCACGCATTCGAGGGGGACTCAGTGCTCCTTCCCGCAGTTCTGCATGCGTGCAACATCCCTGACAAAGGCGTTGCCGTAGCCATAAATAATAAGGTGGTACGGAAATGCGACTGGGAGCACACCACAGTAAACCACGGCGACTCGATAACTGTGATAAAAGCCGTGTGCGGTGGATGATTCCTTTAAAATCATAGGTGTCACACTCCCCGAACCCGTGGATGGCGAGGCCGTGCTGATAGAACTGATGCTGCGCGAAGGCATCGGCCGCATGCACATACGCAAACCGGATGCCACGTGCGCACAGATGGAACAACTCATCGAAGCCATACATCCCGACCTCAGGCCACACCTGTCGCTGCACAGCCACCACCATCTCGCCGTAAAATACGGCACAGGAATCCATCTCAATGCGGCACACCCAGCTCCGCCTGAGGGCTATCAGGGCATTCTCAGTCGTTCCTGTCACTCCTTTAAAGAACTTGAGGAATGGCAACCGCTCACATCCTATTGCTTCCTCAGCCCTATTTTCGATTCTATATCAAAAACCGGCTATGCATCCGCATTCACCCCACAACAGATAGCTGCCTCCAACTGTATCGGCGCAAAAACAATAGCACTCGGAGGGATAACTCCACAGCGTTTCAATGAGTTGCGCCAACTGGGATTCGGTGGGGCAGCCATGCTTGGCTATCTGTGGGCCAACCGGTCAGAAACAACCATAATTCAACGTATCCATGCTGCAATTCATCACCCATACCAACACCCGCTTCCAGTCTGAATCGGCAGGCGCAGCCGAAGCCTTGCGCGGCGGTTGCCGCTGGATTCAGCTGCGCATGAAGCATGCGTCGGAAGAACAGATAATCGCCGAAGGACTCCACCTGAGGAAACTGTGCGACAGTTTCGGCGCGACACTGATTCTTGACGACCATGTGAATCTTGTAACTGCAATCGGTGCCGATGGAGTGCACCTCGGCAAAAATGACATGCCGGTGGCAGAGGCTCGGGCCATCCTCGGGCCTGACAAAATTATAGGTGCCACCGCCAATTCGTTTGCCGACATTCAGGCGGCTGCCTCGGCCGGCGCCGACTATATTGGACTTGGGCCATTCCGTTTCACCACAACAAAGGAAAATCTGAGCACAATTCTCGGGGTTGAAGGTTACAGCACCATAATGCAGCAATGCCGAAAGGCCGGAATCACAATCCCGGTTGTGGCCATCGGCGGAATAACGCCCGACGATATAGCGGCCTTGCGGGAAACGGGCGTGAACGGTGTGGCGGTGTCAGGTGCGATACTCAACGCCGAAGACCCGGCAGCCGAAACAGCCCGCTTCATTTTCTAAAATCATATTAGCTCCGATAGCTACAATAGCTATTATAGCTATCGGAGCTATTCCAATAATAATTCAAAACCTAACAACATGAATGATATTCTTACCATAGGTCAACGCGAATTCTCATCGCGACTGTTCGTCGGAACCGGCAAGTTCAGCTCCAACCTGCTCATGAAGGAGGCCATCCTCGCCTCCGGCACACAGATGGTCACAATGGCCATGAAGCGCATCGACATGGAAGCACAGGAAGACGACATGCTTCAGCATATCCAGACCGACGACATCCAGCTCCTCCCCAACACTTCGGGGGTGCGCGATGCCCGCGAAGCCGTTCTTGCAGCCCAGCTTTCACGCGAGGCTTTCGAGACCGATTTCATCAAACTTGAAATACACCCGGACCCCAAATATCTGCTCCCCGACCCGGTGGAAACCCTCAAGGCCACTGAAGAGCTGGCCAAACTCGGGTTCATCGTACTCCCCTACATTCAGGCAGATCCTGTGCTGTGCAAACGCCTTGAAGAGGCTGGAACAGCAGCCGTGATGCCGCTCGGCGCCCCCATCGGTACCAACAAAGGGCTGGTTACACGCGACCTGCTCGAAATCATCATCGCCGAAAGCAATGTCCCTGTGGTGGTTGACGCCGGCCTCGGTGCGCCCTCGCATGCCGCGGCCGCTATGGAGATGGGCGCCGATGCCGTACTGGTCAATACCGCAATCGCCGTGGCCTACGATCCGGTGAAAATGGCAAAGGCATTCGCCATGGCAACCACAGCAGGCCGTCAGGCATACCTGGCCGGACTTGGCAAACAATCGGACTGCGCGGTGGCCAGCAGCCCGCTCACATCATTCCTGGATATCTGATTTTGACTTTTCATCATGTTTTCAGAAGAACTTTTAAAATATGACTGGGAAGAGACCTCTGCGCGCATCAACGCGTGCACCGAGGCAGACGTACGTCGCGCCCTGGCCTCGCCCAATCCCGGCATAGAGGGTTTCATGGCGCTGATATCTCCGGCGGCAGCCCCGTTCCTTGAGCAGATGGCCCTGAAGAGCCGTATGCTTACACGCGAGCGTTTCGGCAAGACCATCTCCATGTACATCCCGCTCTACATCACCAATTCATGCACCAATTCATGTGTGTACTGCGGCTTCAACCGCCACAACAAATTCAACCGCGTAATCCTCAACCCGAGTCAGATCGAGGATGAATGCAAAGCTATAAAGGAACTCGGCCCGTTTGAAAATCTGCTCATTGTCACGGGCGAGAATCCAAAGGTTGCCGGAGTTGAATATCTGTCGGAAGCACTGAAAGTGTGCCGCCCATATTTCAGCAACCTCTCTATCGAAGTGATGCCTCTCCCCACCGAGGGATATGCCGCATTGGTCAACGACGGGTTGAACGGAGTGGTGTGCTTTCAGGAAACCTACCATCGCGAACGGTACAAGGTGTACCATCCTGCCGGAATGAAGTCGAATTTTGAATGGCGCGTCAACGGCTTCGACCGCATGGGGCAGGCAGGCGTGCACAAAATCGGGATGGGCGTGCTCATAGGTCTGGAGGACTGGCGAACTGACGTGACCATGATGGCAAGGCATCTGCTTTACCTGCGTAAAAAATACTGGAAAACAAAGTACAGCGTCAACTTCCCGCGCATGCGTGCTTCTGCAAGCGGCTATCAGCCGAACGTGATCATGTCCGACCGCGAACTGGCACAACTCACTTTTGCCTTCCGTATTTTCGACCACGACGTGGACATTTCCGTCTCCACTCGCGAACTCCCCACATTCCGCAATAACATCTGCACCCTCGGGGCAACATCCATGAGTGCAGGTTCAAAAACCGAACCCGGAGGCTACCACACCTACCCCACAGCTTTGGAGCAGTTTACGGTGAGCGACGAACGCACGCCTGATGAGGTGGCACAGGCCATACGCAATGCCGGCATGGAAGTGGTGTGGAAAGACTGGGACAAGGTTTTCGATGTTACAGCCTGAACCGATGCCTACCGCCATGACAAACAGCCACGACGGACGGTTCTCCCGTCAGATCATGCTCCCTGAAATAGGGCCCGAAGGCCAAAAACGCATAGCGGCGGCCTCCGTACTCATTGTAGGTCTCGGTGGACTGGGTTGCCCGGTGGCGTTGTACCTGGCTGGAGCCGGAGTGGGACGCATCGGCCTTGTCGACCACGACACGGTGTCGGAATCCAATCTGCACCGGCAGTTGCTTTACACATTCCACGACATCGGGAAACCGAAAGTAGTGGCCGCTCTTGACCGCCTGGCACCGATGGCTCCGTCAACCGTGTTTGACACATACCCCGACGGCATAACGGAAAACAATGCCGACGAAATTTTCAGCAGATATGACCTAATTGTGGATTGCACCGACAACCATGCAGCGCGCTATCTGACCGATTCGGTATGCGCCTCCCTCGGGAAAACGTGGATTTACGGTTCGGTAAGCGGATTCACCGGTCTGGCCTCAGTATTCACTCCTGGCAACACATTCTCATATACCGACCTGTTTCCGGACCGCGACTTGCTGCTATCGCAGAAGGCTGCTGCCGAAGGTGTCATTGGTCCCACCCCAGGCGTATTGGGATGCACAGAGGCAGCCGAAGCCCTTAAAATCCTGGCCGGAATCCCCTCGGCCCTGGCCGGGAAACTGCTGAGCATGAATCTGCTCACCATGAATTTTGAACTCATTGATTTATAACCATCAACTTTTTAATATGAGCGAACAATCACCCCGCTGGAGCGAAACAGCCTGGCAAGCAGCGGAAGATATATACGAAGCCATCCTCCGGCAGCCGTTTGTGCGCGAGCTTATGCAAGGCACCCTCCCTCGCGAGAAATTCCTGTTCTATCTCGGTCAGGATGCCCACTATCTGGCCTGCTATTGCCGATCATTGGCTCACACCGCCTCACGGCTCACAGACACTTGCCATGTTGACGCATTCCTCAAATTCGCATCGGACGGCATCGCCGTGGAGAAAGCTCTTCACGAATCATTTCTGAATGGAGAGCCATTGCCGCCGGTATCGCCCACGTGTGCATTCTATACATCTGTTGAAACTGCGGCAGCAATGCGTCCGGTTGAGGTGGAAGCGGCTGCACTCCTCCCCTGTTTCTGGGTGTACCAGCGCGTGGGCGAGCACATCCTCGCCAATTGCCCCGACATTGCGGCAAATCCATATGCCCGATGGATCGAGACCTATGGAGACAATTCGTTTGCCGAAGCCACTCGCCTGGCAATCAACATATGCGATACCCTTGCCGAAAAAGCATCCGATGAAATCCGAGAAGAGATGACAGCTATTTTCAAAACATGCACACGTCTGGAATGGATGTTCTGGGACAGTGCCTACAATCTTGAAACATGGAAAATCTGACACCACAGAACACTTACCGTCGCTGCCTGTCGATTGCCGGAAGCGACCCGAGCGGAGGCGCCGGCATCCAGGCCGACCTCAAGACATTTTCGGCGATGGGCTGCTACGGAATGACCGCCATCGTGGCTGTCGTGGACGAAAACACAATTGGAGTGACTGGCGTACATCCCATTCCGGTGTCTTTCGTCACGGGTCAGATTCACTCGTGCCTTGATGACATAGGCGCCGATGCCGTGAAAATCGGCATGCTGCATTCCGTTGAACTGATCCGCGCGGTTCGCAACACGCTCGACCAGTACCCATCGCTGCGCAACATCGTTCTTGACCCCGTGATGGTGGCAACCTCAGGCGACCCGCTCCTTGAAGCTAACGCAGTGGACACTCTGCGCGACGAACTCATTCCACGGGCACGCGTAATCACGCCGAACATACCGGAAGCCGAACTTCTTCTTGGCGAGAAAATCCAGAATCAGGCCGCATTACCCGACTTTGCACGGCGCCTCGCCGAACGTTGCGGCAATGTGTCGGTGCTGTTGAAGGCCGGACATCTGCACGACGATATTCTCACTGATATTTTTTACAACGCGGAATCAGGCAAAACACTGGAGCTCAGCTCACGCCGCAGCCAGACATGCAACACCCACGGCACTGGATGCACCATGTCGTCGGCATTCGCAGCCGCACTGGCCCATGGCAAGAATCTCGATGATGCCGCCCGCGATGCCAAGAACTTCATAGCCGCAGCCATCGAGGCCGGCAGCAGCTACACCATCGGCCACGGCCACGGCCCAGTTCACCACTTCCACAACTGGTGGCAATGAGGGGTTAGTCAACGGTGTCAATGAGGCGATGGCAGCCTCTTTTATCAAATAATCTTAACACAGGCACTTGCAGCTTGCTAATATAAGTGAGTTTCGCTAACTTTGCAGATTAGGCAATAGTCCGGAACCATTTTTACAGTCAGGCCAGCAAGTGCCTGAGTTATTTTGTGACAACAAGCACGCAATCATGCACGTAATGAACAATTATAAGACCCTCATCCTGTCGGCGGCCCTCGCGTTGGGCTTTTCCTGCAACGGATTCGCACAAGCTACCTCCGACAAGCTGTTCGAATATCCCAATATCCCTGAAAATCTGGAAACGCTCTCCGACCGCTCCAACTTTTTCATCGAGAATTTCTGGAAACGCGCAAACCTTAAATCGGCATTCTCATCATTGGGAAAACTCCGTGTGGCATTCGGCGATTATGTCAATCTTATGCCGTATGCCGATGCGGAAGTGGTTCACAAATCAATCGACGAACTGCTGGCACAGGTGAGCAAGAATCCAAAGAACCTGCTGTCGCTCGCCGAGATTGCCGAAGGGGCTCTGTATGCCGACTCCGCCAATATCATCTGCGACGAATGCTACCTTCCGTTCGCCCAGGCTGTGGCCAAGAGCGGAAAAATATCCAAGGCCCAGAAAGCCAGGTTCGAGTATCAGGCCAAGGTGCTTGAAAACTCACAGGTAGGCATGACTGCGCCCGACTTTACCTACACCACCCCCGACGGCACAACAGGAAAACTCAGCGACCTCCCTCAGCGGGCCTATGTGTTGCTGTTCATCAACGACCCTGACTGCGACGAATGCGAAATGGCACGTATCCGCCTGGCAGCCGACCCCAACCTCAACGACCTTATCGACCTGAATGCAATCAAGGTATTGAGCATTTATCCCGGCGAGATAACCGACGAATGGAAGGCAAAGACCTCCACCTACAACAAAAAATGGATTGTAGGTGCCGTGCCAGACATCGACGAGCTATACGACATGCGCCGCCCCCCTGTGATATTTTATCTCAACGGCAAGCATGAAATTCTCTCCAAGACATTCGACATCGACAATCTTCTGCAGGCCTTCTATGTTGTAAGGAGCAAAATGAAGGCCCAGTAATCAGCAGGCTAAAATCCATTAAAGTTCTACATGAGATGAAAATAGCCGTATTGATATCCGGTGGGGTTGATAGCGCCGTGGCAGTGCATCGCCTGCTGGCTGAGGGGCATGACCTGCATCTTTTCTACATACGCATCGGTATGGACAACGATGAGGGAGATTGCTCGGCGGAGGAAGATATAGAAATGTGCCGCTTCATCGCCCGACGCTACAATTTGCCGTTCGATGTGGTGTCGCTTCATCAGGAATACTGGGAAAACGTGATGGAGTACGCCCTCGAGACCGTAAGAACCGGCCTTACTCCCAATCCGGACATCATGTGCAACAAAATGATAAAGTTCGGGTTCTTCGAACAGCGCTGGGGACATGAATTCGACAAGACCGCCACAGGCCATTACGCCACCACAACCGAACTCAACGGAAAAGTGTGGCTGTCCACCGCTGTTGACCCGGTGAAGGACCAGACCGATTTTCTTGCCCGCATCAGCTATGAACAGCTCAGCCATCTGATGTTCCCTATCGGCTCCATCCCTAAAAGTCAGGTCCGCGAAATCGCCATCGAGACACGGATGCCAAACGCCTACCGCAAAGACAGCCAGGGGATATGCTTTCTCGGCAAAATAAACTACAACGACTTCATACGCCGTCATCTCGGCGAAAAGAAAGGGCCTATCGTCGAAATAGAAACCGGACGAAAACTCGGCGAGCACAACGGGTTCTGGTTCCACACCATCGGCCAGCGCAAAGGGCTCGGGCTTAGCGGCGGTCCGTGGTATGTGGTCAAAAAAAACGTACACGACAATGTAATATATGTGAGCAACGGCTACGACTGCGAAAAACAGTATGGCCGCACATTGCACCTTGATGAGATGCATTTCATCACCGAAAATCCCTGGCCATCCGGAGCGCAGAACGTGGAGATAACATTCAAGAACCGACATGCGCCCAACTTCACCCGTGCCCGGCTCACGCACCTTTCCGACAAGGAGTACGTTATCGAATCGGACGAAAAAGTGCAAGGGATAGCACCAGGCCAGTTCGGTGTCATATATGACAAGGACAGCCACCTTTGCATAGGAAGCGGTATAATAACCGGACGGAACATCGTGGTGTGACCGCACTCCCCGACATCCGTCTTAACCACACCTCTTAACCATATGCCAACAAGCAATCACAACAACGATAACGACAACGGTAAGCGCATCCGCCTGCGGGTGATGGGCATCTCCTACAGCCAGATCCAATCTGGTGCATATGCATTGATTCTGGCTCAGACCGACGGGCCGTACCGCATACCGGTGGTTGTCGGCGCCCCTGAAGCACAGGCTATCGCCATAAAAATGGAAGGCATTATCCCACCCCGCCCCATGACACACGACCTTTTCGCCTCAATGGCACATGGGTTCGGCATTGAACTGAAGGAAGTGTTCATCCATAAGTTCGAGGACGGGATTTTCTCATCTGAGCTCACGTTGATCGACCGTTACGGAAAGGAAGTAGTCCTCGATGCCCGCACCTCCGACGCCATAGCTATCGCCATGCGCACGCAGGCTCCAATCTACACCACTCCCGAAATCCTTGAGGAAACAGGATTCATCATGGAAATAAAGGAGGAACATTCAACGGCAACTGATACCGACACCGCCACTTCACCCGAAGACAGCCTGCGGTCGAAAAGCGACAGCGAACTAAACAAAATGATGCAGGAACACATTAAGAATGAAGAATATGAACTGGCCGCCCGTATAAAAGCCATACTGACAGAGCGGTCAAACCAGCAGCCACCATCCATCTGATCCGGCTGCAAACAGCACACAAGTTAAACTTTTACAAAATCTACAATTACCCAAAATCATACCTCCAATGAAAAATTTGAAGTTTCGTCTCTCCATAATGAATTTCCTGGAATTCGCAGTTTGGGGTTCCTACCTGACATCTCTCGGCAATTTCCTCGCACGCAACGGCCTGCAGGAACAGATCGGCTGGTTCTATGCCATCCAGGGAATCGTATCGTTGTTCATGCCGTCGGTAATCGGCATCATTGCCGACCGCTGGATACAGGCTCAGCGCATGCTCAGCCTCTCGCATCTGCTTGCTGGCGTGTTTATGGCTCTCGCCGGAACATATTGCCTCGTTGCCGACCAGATTCAATTCGGCCCGCTCTTCACCCTCTACACATTGTCGGTGGCATTCTTCATGCCGACAATCGGACTTGCCAACTCTGTTGCATTCAACGCACTCACCAAAGCGGGCTGCGATACGATCAAAGCCTTCCCGCCCATACGTATATGGGGCACCATCGGGTTCATATGCGCCATGCTGTTCGTGAATTTTGTAGGTCCGGAAAACACCCGTTTCCAGTCCACATACATGCAGCTGTTCACTTCGGCCATTCTGAGCTTTATCCTCATGGCGTATGCACTTACAATGCCTAAATGTCCCACATCCAAAGTGGCGTCGGGAGCTTCGCTCACCGAATCGCTCGGGCTGAACGCCTTCAAGCTGTTCAAGCAGAAGAAGATGGCCGTTTTCTTTATTTTCAGCATGCTTCTCGGCGTATCGCTGCAGATCACCAACGGCTACGCCAACCCCTATATCACAAGTTTTGAAGCCATCCCGGCCTATGCCGACGCATGGGCTGCCCAGAACGCCAATGCACTCATCTCATTGTCGCAGATCAGCGAAACGCTGTGCATCCTGCTCATCCCCGTGTGTCTGAAACGCTTCGGAATAAAAGGAGTGATGCTCATGGCCATGTTCGCATGGGTGTTCCGCTTCGGATTTTTCGGTGCCGGCAATCCCGCTTCGGGTGTATGGATGTTCATCCTGTCGTGCATTGTCTACGGCATTGCGTTCGACTTCTTCAACGTATCGGGCGGCCTGTATGTCGATAAAATGACCACCCCCGACATCCGCAGCAGCGCCCAGGGGCTTTTCATGATCATGACCAACGGTTGCGGCGCCACAATCGGAACGCTCTCGGCAATGGCTGTGGTGAATCACTTCGTACCGGCCGGCCTCTCCCCTGCCGAGCAGCTTGAAGGCTGGCGCACATGCTGGTACATCTTCGCCGGCTACGCACTGCTGGTGGGCATCCTGTTCTTCTTCATATTCAAGGACAACACCACCCGGCAGAAAGCCGATCCCGCTCTGAATGCAGCCACAGAAAGCGATCCTGAAGGAATGATATAAGATATTTTACAGACAACAACAGAACCAATCAAAACCGCATCAGGCATGATTCAGTTTTATGCACCCGACATAGAAGCCACATTGACCCTGCCGGAAAGCGACTCGCAGCATTGTGTGCGAGTGCTGCGCAAGCAGCCCGGCGATGTAATCGAGGTAATCGACGGAACGGGCCACCGCTTCGTCTGCCGCATTACAGAGGCTCACTCCAAACGCACACGCGTGGAGATTATAGGCCGGGAAAACATGCCGGTGTTCTGGCAGGGCGAGATAACAGTCGGAGTGGCTCCCACCAAAAACATCGACCGGATGGAATGGATGGTAGAGAAACTGACCGAAATCGGTGTAGACCGCATCGTTCCGCTGCTGTGCGCCCGTTCGGAGCGTAAGGACATAAAACAGTCGAGACTGGAGAAGATAGCCATTTCTGCCATGAAGCAGAGCCTGAAGGCTGTGTGCCCGCAGGTGTCGGAAATGACTCCATGGACCCGCTTCATTGAAGACACAGCGGCCTCCGAACAGCGCTTCATAGCCCATTGCATAGGCGACATGGAGCGGCAGCTGCTTGCCGCGCAGTTGCACCCCGGTGCCAATGTGGTGATAGCCATCGGTCCGGAGGGCGATTTTTCACCCGAGGAGATCAACCTGGCCCTTAACGCCGGATTCATGCCGGTGTCGCTCGGCGAAGCCCGGCTGCGAACGGAAACGGCCGCCCTGATGGCATGCCAGACGGTGCATGTGGTCAACCAGCTTGCCGGTCTGGAATAAAGTATATTCACCCCTGGAATCAACGAAACAACAGCATAAACCCAAAATGGAACATACCACAACCTCCGCCACAATCACCGACTATCTGATGTCATCGCCGTCGGGCAATTTTTTCCTGCTCGCCGGCCCGTGTGTGATTGAAGGCGAGACAATGGCAATGGAAATCGCCGAGCGCGTGGCGTCGCTAACGTCGGCACTCGGCATCCCCTATGTATTTAAAGGGAGCTACCGCAAAGCCAACCGCTCTCGCATCGACTCGTTCACCGGAATTGGTGACCAGAAAGCCCTTGAAATATTGCGCAAGGTGCGTGACACATTCCACATTCCGGTTGTCACCGACATACATTCGCCCCAGGAAGCTGCCATGGCTGCCGAATATGTGGACATACTGCAGATTCCGGCATTCCTCTGCCGCCAGACCGACCTGCTTGTAGCGGCTGCCGAGACCGGGAAAATGGTGAACATAAAGAAGGGCCAGTTCCTCTCGCCCGAAGCCATGCGGCATGCCGTGAACAAGGTGCGTGAAGCAGGCAACATGAATGTGGCCATCACCGAACGTGGCACCACCTTCGGCTATCAGGACCTGATTGTCGATTACCGCGGCATCCCCGAAATGCAGAAAAACGGTTGTCCCGTAATACTTGATGTCACCCACTCGCTTCAGCAGCCTAACCAGACTGCAGGCGTGACAGGCGGACGCCCGGACATGATCGAGACCGTGGCGAGAGCCGGCATAGCCGCCGGTGTCGACGGCATCTTCATCGAGACCCATCAGAATCCGGCTGTGGCCAAAAGTGACGGCGCCAATATGCTGCGCCTCGACCTCATGGGTTCCTTGCTGTCGCATCTGTCGTTGATCCGTGCGGCTGTCAATGCCATCAAAGCCACGCCCGACAATTGTGTCTGACAGCAAAAAATCCCGCATGCGGAAACAAATTGCGCAACTTTACGTTAAATAATTTAGGATATCGTATCCTGCCCCGTTTCATCTGAAATATATCTACGTTTTCAACATAACATGAATTTCAAGAGATTATTTTTAGCTTGTATCATCGGTGCCGGCAGCTTTGGATGGGCTGTGGGACAATCGAGCATGAACGACCCCATGACAAAGGCCATGATGGACGTTTATAATCAGGAAATTGCGGCGAACCCTCAGAACTACGAGGTGTATTTCCGCCGTGCCAACGAATATTATAAGTTCAACCAGTATCTGCGCGCACTGGCCGATGTGGACAATGCCATAAAATTCGCGCCTGCCACAGACAGCGACATGCTTTTCCAGTGCCATCTGCTCCGCGGCGAAATCTATCAGATGCTTGAGAAGCCGGCCGAAGCTCTTGCCGATTTCAGCGAGGCGCTGAAATTCGACCCTACATCGTTCATGGCTCTTTATCAGAAAGCCAACTGCGAATATGAGCTCGGACAATATGCCGAAGCCAAGACCGACTTCAACCGTCTGCGCTCAAACAATGGCCGCAGCACCGAGGCTCTCACCGGACTGGCCCGTATAGCTGTCAAGGAGAACAACCTCGGTCTGGCACAGGAATACATGGACGATGCCGTGGCCATGATGTCGGCCGACAGCGACGTGTACGTGCGCCGCAGCAGCGTGCGCCGCATGCTCGGCAACAACCCCGGTGCGGTGGACGATCTCATTATGGCCATCAGTCTTGACAACAACGCCAAGGCGTTCCAGCAGCTGACCGATATGGCCAACATCGATTATCCCGCCGTAATCACAGCACTCAGCAACGCCATCCATCAGGCTCCCGAGCAGGGTATGTTTATCTACATCCGCGCCGTCATAGCGCAGGCTCATGAACATTTCCCCCAGGCCATTGCCGATTATCAGAAACTGATTGACGGAAACTTCTACAACTACGCCGGTATTTACGGCTCACTGGCCGAATGCCATTATGCTCTTTGTGATTTC
>DBFWRP010000325.1:0-11803 GCA_048222005.1 Muribaculaceae bacterium
GGTATATGTTAAATGTTAGTTATCCTTATTTTTTCATTTATAGAGCAAAAATAGTAAATTTGCCTAAGATTAACAATTCAAATCCGGTTATTTTTTTTCAGCCGGCACAACTTCAATATACTCCGCTATGGACTACAGACATCTCACCCCATCCGAAATTGAACTGCTCGAGCACAACAACTGCATGTGTCCCGACTGGAACCTTGTGGAAGTGGCCGAACCATTCTGCCCCGATCACTACATCGACGTTCGCTTTTCGGGATCGGTGAGACTCGGAACCACATCCACCTGCATGATGCGCAACGGCAAGATCCCCATGCCCACAGGCATCTACCATGCCGCAATCCACAACTGCACCATAGGCAATGAAGTGCTCATCAACCATATCGGCAACTACATCGCCGACTACAATATCGGCGACAATGTCCTTATAGAGAACACCGGGCGCATTGACATGTCGGGCGTATCGGCCTTCGGCAACGGGGTGGAAGTATCGGTGCTCAACGAGACCGGCGGCCGCGAAGTGCCCATCTACGACTGCCTGTCGGCCCACGTGGCATATATCATCGCCATGTACCGCCACAACAAGGACCTGGTGTCGCATCTGCGCGGGCTGGTCAACGACTATGTGCAGACACGGCGATCGGCCACCGGAACCATCGAATCCGATGTCACAATCCTTAACGCCGGAAGCATCCGTGATGTTTACATCGGGCCGTTCGCATCGGTCGACGGGGCTACACGCCTCAACAACGGATCGGTCATGTCGGAACAGGCCGACCCCGTGCACATCGGCCCCAACGTGATTGCCGATGATTTCATTATCTGTGCAGGTGCCAAGGTGGACTCAGGCGCAGTGCTTGTCCACACCTTCGTGGGACAGGCCACATCGCTCACCCGCCTGTTCTCGGCCCATGACTCCCTGTTCTTTGCCAACTGCGCTTGCGAGAACGGCGAGGCTGCAGCCATTTTTGCAGGACCCTACACCGTGACGATGCACAAATCCTCGCTGCTGATAGCCGGCATGTTCTCGTTCCTCAACGCCGGTTCGGGATCAAACCAGAGCAACCACATGTACAAACTCGGCCCAATCCATCAGGGCGTGGTTGACCGTGGCTCGAAAACCACATCCGACAGCTACATTCTCTGGCCTGCCCATATCGGGGCATTCTCGCTGGTGATGGGGCGCCATGTGAGCCACTCCGACACCTCACGCCTCCCCTTCTCCTATCTCATAGAGAAAGCCGGAGAATCGCATCTTGTGCCGGGCGTCAATCTCAAGAGCGTGGGCACCATCCGCGATGCCATGAAATGGCCCAAACGCGACAAACGCCGCACCGCACGCAAACTCGACTACATAAACTTCAATCTCCTCAGCCCTTACACGGTGTCGAAGATGATCGACGGCATCACGCTGCTCAACGATATAGAAACCACCTCGGGCGACACATCGGCCATCTACTCCTATCAGGGGATGACCATTTCAGCCTCCGCCCTGCGAAAAGGCCGCATGTACTACAACATGGCCATCGACAAATTCATGGGCAACTCCGTGCTCAAACGGCTCGAAGGGATGCAGATCACATGCGACGAGGACATTCGCCGGCGTCTGCAGCCGCAGATGGCCGAAGGTGTGGGCGAGTGGGTCGACATTGCCGGACTCATCGCCCCAAAAAACGAAATAAAACGCCTTTGCATCGACATTGCGCAGGGCACCATCACCTCGCTTGCCGAGGTGAACAGCCGCCTGCAGACACTGGGCGAGAACTACTATGAACTTGAATGGACATGGGTGGCAGAGAACTTCCACCGCTGGTGGGGCAAAAACTGCGATGAACTGACCGTGGCCGACATCAAAGCCATAGCCGGACGCTGGGTGGAAAGCGTGGTGAAACTTGACCGCATGCTCTACGACGACGCACGCAAGGAATTCTCGTCGGTGGCACGCATAGGGTTCGGCATCGATGCTTCCGCCCGCAGCGCGCGCGTCGATTTCGAACAGGTGCGCGGAGAATTCGAACGCGACCCGTTTGTAAAGATGGTTCTCGACCACATTGCCGCCAAGACCGCCTTGCACGACGACCTCATTTCCCGACTGCCGCAATAACTATTGCCGCAAAGCGTGCAGCATAACACAAAAACGCAGGACCGAAATTTAGCTGTAGCGCAACATCCTCGATAAACACTGATATCCGGCAAGGGGGGTTACAGTTCTATGGTAAGCCCCTCGTCGGCGGCTATTGTGTCGGGAAAAATCTGGCGCGCCTCGGCCAGATGCTGCGCCTCCGAGTTATACGCTTTTGAATAATGCCCGAGCATAAGGCGCCCTGCTCCGGCGGCACAGGCTACGCGCGCGGCCTCGGAAGCTGTGGAATGGAACCGCTCGCGGGCGCGGTCGGCAGCCTCGTCCGTATATGTAGCCTCATGGTAAAGCAGGTCGACGCCCTGAACCTGCGTTGCAAGCGACGGCGTATAGACCGTATCGGAACAATAGGCATACGATGCCGCATGATCGGCCGGTGTGGTGAGCATGGCGTTGGGGAACACACGCCCGTCAGGAGTCACATAGTCCGCCCCCTCTTTAATCTCTTTCAGACGGCTCACGGGTATGTCAAGGAATTTCACCATGTCGCCGCGCAGATGCAGCTGCTTGGGCTTTTCACGGAAGATATAGCCCACACAGGGCACACGGTGGCGCAACGGGAAAGCCTCTACCGTCAGACCGGATGTCTCGAGCACGACCTGCCTCTCATCAGGCCGCACCACATTGAACTGAAGCTCGTAGGGACGTTCGCGGCAGAAAAAGTCCATTATGCGGCCGAACATCTCCACCCCCTCGGCAAAAGTATGCACCGTGACCGTGCCACCTTTCTGCTGCAACGCCAGGGTGGAAAGCAAACCGGGCAGACCAAGGCAATGGTCGCCATGCAGATGGCTTATGAATATGTGGTTGAGGCGGGAGAACTTCAAGCCATGCCGGCGCATCGAGAGCTGTGCGCCCTCGCCGCAGTCAACCATCATAAGCGAGCCCCGATAGTCCACCACCTGGCATGCCGGGAGGTGCCGGAGCGAAGGTGTGGCCGAACCGCAGCCGAGTATGTGTACTTTGAATTCACTCATGCAATTATAACGTATTTCGGCCACAGTTTATTAAAAACCGTGGCCGAAAACTTTGCAACAATATATGTATTTATCTAAATACTCTTATCAGCGGGGACCGCCGGGACCTCGGCCCGGGCCGCCTCCGGGAGGACCCCAACGGCGCGAATTGCGGTCGGTTGGCTCGTTGCCTTTGCCGAAGGTGTTGAATTTATAGGTGAACGAGAGCATGAAGTAGCGTGTGAGCTGGTTGTACTCCACATCATCGATATAGTTGGCCGTGACCTGACGCTGTATGTTCGATTTCTGCTGGAGAAGGTCGTAGACCTTCAGCATCACGGTTGCCGCACGTCCGGCCATGAACTGGTAGGAGATGGAGGCGTTCCACATCCAGGTGTTGGTGTTGAAGCCTTCCGAATAGCCTTTGGATGCCGTATAGGTGAGGTCGGTGGCGAGCACAAGCCCGAACGGCGCGTAGTAGGAGCCGTTGAAGGTGCCGCCGTAGTTGTGGATTGTAGAGGTCTGGATGTTCTCTATGCTGTTGTGTGTCCACTGCAGGCGGTAGTTGGGGCGCAACTCAAGTTCCAGACTCTCCGGACGGAATGCAATCGAGGGGGATTCGGCGAACATGAGCGATCCCGAGCGGTTTAGCAGTCCGTTGTTGTAGCCGGCTCGATGGTTGTAGTTCACAAACACATGGTTGTTGAACGACCACGACTTGTTATGGCCGAATGGCTGCGAGAACATGTTCATGCCGCGGATGCTCCACACGCCGTTCACGTTTTCATAATACGTGGTTCGGCCACCGGTAACAGGATCATAATCTGTGCGCGATATGATGCTGTTCTGCGAAAGCTGCGCATTCACCATAGCCATGATGGAGCGCTGGCTCTCGGGCGAGAATTTCTGGAAGCGCACATGCATGTTGTGGGTGAACGTGGGGCGAAGCGAAGGGTTACCCACAATCACGTTCAACGGATTGGAATAGTCGGGAACGGGCTGCAGTTGCGTCATCGAGGGCTGCGACGAGCGTCCGGAATAGAACAGGTTCATCGAGGTCTGTTTGTCGAACTTGTAGCGCAGACGCAGAAACGGTGCGAAGTTCCATACCCACCGTTCGGGGATGTCGGATTTGTTTCCGGTGAGATATTTGCTTTTCGACATCGAGGGCACCAGCGACACACCTGCATCGAGGTTGTATTTGGCACGTACCTGCTTGAAGCCGAGACGTATGTCCTGTGTGAGGAAGTCGTTGCGGAAGCTGTTGGAAAGGTCATCCATGTACTGCCAGTCGGAGAAATTGAGCGCATACATGTTTTCCGTGTCGCCGAGCAGATCGGGATAACGCCTGTCAACCCATTTGTCGGCGTTATTCCAACGGTACTGGAAGCGGTAACTGAACGTAAGGAAACGTCCGTTGGCCACATCGCCCAGGGGTTCCGTCCAGCTCACACGTGCCGAGATGTTGTTGCTCCAGGTATGATTGTCGGTGTATTGCTCGTAGGAATCTATCTCGTCGCGGTCGTCATCGTCGGAAAGCAGATAGAAGCGGTTGTACGAGAACGCATCCTCATACTCCTTGACATCGCTGAAACGGTAGTTTGCCATAATGGAGAACGAGCGTCCGCGGTGACTTGCGAAATTGTGGTTGAAAATCAGACGTCCGGATGCCTCATACGATGTTCCGCGTGAATAGGAGTTGTTCAGGCTGCGGTTGACCAGCGGCGTGAGGGGATTGTTGGAGAACAGCGTATCGGTCTCCATTATGTCGCTCCGGTTCTGGTTGAACGAGAAAGTGGGGCGGAAATCGAACGTGTTGAACGAGTCCGGCTTCCATTCCACACGGAAATCGGCACGCACATTGTGCCCACGGTCGCGGGCGTCCGATTCAGAATTCTCATCGGAATATGCATCGTTGAGCAGATATTCGCGGCGCTTGCGAGTGATGGTGGTGCGGTCGGTGTGACTGTACATCACATCACCACCTACACGGAACATCTCATCCTTGCCGACGTTGAAGTTTATACCGAAGTTTTGCGAATCGTTTATACCACGGTCACCTCCGAAGCGGCGGAAACGGTTGCCGTTGCCGTCGGTGAAGCCGAGTTCGTTGGTGTTGTTGGCCGAACCGATGAATGTGATTTGGTTGTTGTTCCAGAAGCGGTTCACATTGAATGTGGCCTGATAGCGGTCGTCTGTGCCGTATCCTCCCTCCACGGTGCCGAACCAGCCGTTTTTCATTCCTTTCTTCACCGTAAGATTGATCACGGTCTCGTCCTCGCCGTCGTCCACGCCGGTCATGCGTGCGAGATCGCTCTTCCGGTCAACCACCTGAAGCTTATCCACCATGTTCACGGGCAGGTTCTTGGATGCCACCTTGGGGTCGTCGGCAAAAAATTCTTTGCCGTCCACAAGGATTTTGGTCACCTCCTTGCCGTTGGCAGTGATCTTGCCGTCGGAGTCAACCTCCACACCCGGCAGACGTTTCAGCAGGTCCTCGACCACGGCGTTCGGTGGGGTTTTGTATGTGTCGGCATTGAATTCCACTGTGTCCTGCATCACCTTCATGGGGGTTTTCACACCTGTAACCGTGATTTCCTTGAGAATGGCCGACGACTCGTTGACTGTCAGCGAATCGAGCTTCACGGACGCGCCGGATATGCGGAACGGCTTGTAAGCCTTCTCATAGCCCACATAACTCACTTCGGCCAGATAGCGGCCGTTATTAAGCCCGGTAAGCTTGAAGTTCCCGTCGACATCGGCAATCGTACCCTTTACAAAAGCGCTGTCGCGCGCATTCAGAATCCTGATTGTGGCATCAGTGAGCGGCTCCCCCGCGGGGTCCGACACAACTCCGGTCACATTATAAGCCCAAACTGCCACAGCCGTCACGGCTGCAGTGGCAGCTGCAAATAATCGCCTTGTAGGTGTCATATCTTCTTGATAGTGCAGTTTAAGTAAATAGTTGTCATTATCGTGGTTGTGCCGGCTTCGCGCATCACACATACACACGTGTGTCGAAATAATATTTTTTTTCAGACTTAACTATGATGCAAAGTTACCCAATAAGTTAAACCTCAACCAGCGGCCATCGGGGCATTTTAATGAATTACAACATTTATCAGCCATTGTTAGTAACCGTTAACACTGCCGCTCCGGCCGTCAACCAACAGGCCACGGCCAACAACGGCACGCAGAAACCGCAACGGGATGACATGAACAAAGCGACGGCGCGCACGTTTGTCACGGCGCACCGTCGCTTATGTATCTGCATTGCCCGCGCCGCTAAGGCATCAGGCATTCAGCTGTCTCAGTCTTTGAATTTCGCATTGATAAACTCGCGGTTGAGGCGGGCAATGTTGCTGAGCGAAATGTTCTTGGGGCACTCGGCAGCACATGCTCCGGTGTTGGTGCAGTTGCCGAATCCGAGTTCGTCCATCTTGGCCACCATGGCGCGCGCACGGCGTGCACGTTCCACCTGACCCTGGGGAAGCAGGGCGAACTGGCTTACCTTGGCCGAAACGAACAGCATGGCCGAACCGTTCTTGCATGCTGCCACGCAGGCACCGCAGCCGATGCAGGTTGCCGAATCCATGGCTTCGTCGGCCACCTCCTTCGAGATGGGGAGGTTGTTGGCATCCTGAGCGCCACCACAGTTGAACGACACATAGCCGCCAGCCTGCTGAATCTGGTCGAACGCATTGCGGTTCACCACGAGGTCGCGTATCACGGGGAAAGCAGCCGAACGCCAGGGTTCGATGGTGATCTCCTCCTCGTTGTGGAATTTACGCATATGGAGCTGGCAGGTGGTGATGCCCTGTACCGGACCGTGGGGATGTCCGTTGATATAGAGCGAGCACATGCCGCAGATACCTTCGCGGCAGTCGTTGTCGAACACAACGGGCTCTTCGCCTTTATCAACAAGCTGCTGGTTGAGCATATCGAGCATCTCCAGGAAAGAGCTGCCGGTCGACACATTCTCGACACGATATTTGACGAACTGCCCGGGCTCTTTGGGACCACGCTGACGCCAAATCTTCAAATTTACATTTATTGTAGTTTCCATTATTCTAATGTTGTATTTGGGGCAACCGCCATGCCTTCGGCGCAATATCCGCCTGGGGCGGCTGTTGCCGGACGTGGTTAGATGTTACGACTTGTAGTTACGGGTCTGAACCTGAATTGCCTCGTATTTCAGCGGCTCCTTGAGCAGCACGGGCTTCTCGTTTTCGCCCATATACTTCCAGCACCCTACATACATGTAGTCCTTGTCGTTACGTGCAGCTTCGCCGTCGGCGGTCTGGTACTCCTCGCGGAAGTGTGCGCCGCACGATTCGTTGCGGTGCAGGGCGTCGATGGCCATCATCTTGGCGATTACCAGGAAGTCTTCCAGACGGAGAGCCTTTTCAAGTTCGGTGTTGAGGTCGTCGGCGGATCCCACGATGCGCAGGTCGCTGTAGAATTCCTTGCGCACTTCGGCAATCTCGTCCACAGCCTTCACGAGGCTCTGCAGAGTGCGGCCCATGCCCACGAGGTTCCACATGATGTGACCCAGTTTCTTATGCAGCTGGTCGGGCGACTTGGTACCCTTGATTGCCATGAGTTTGGCGATACGCTCGCGCACGCCCTTCTCTGCAGCGTCGAATTCGGGTGTGTCGGTCGAGAAACGCGGCACCTTGATCTGGTCGCTGAGGTAGTTCTGCATTGTGTAGGGGAGCACGAAATATCCGTCGGCAAGACCCTGCATGAGAGCGGAAGCGCCCAGACGGTTTGCACCGTGGTCGGAGAAGTTGCATTCACCGATGGCGAAGAGGCCCTTGATGGAGGTCTGCAGTTCGTAGTCAACCCAGATACCACCCATTGTGTAGTGGCTGGCGGGGAAGATCATCATCGGGGTTTCGTAGGGGTTGTCGTCCGAAATCATCTGGTACATGTCGAACAGGTTGCCGTAACGGTCGCGTACCACATCGGCGCCGAGGCGCTGGATGGCGTACTTGAAGTCAAGATATACGGCATTTCCTGTTCCGACACCGTAACCGGCGTCGCAGCGCTCCTTGGCGGCACGCGATGCGATGTCGCGGGGGCAGAGGTTACCGAAGGCGGGATAGCGGCGCTCCAGATAGAAGTCGCGGTCCTCGTCGGGGATATCGGTAGGTTTCTTCTTGCCGGCGCGGATGGCTTCGGCGTCCTCTTTCTTTTTGGGCACCCAGATGCGGCCGTCGTTACGGAGCGACTCGCTCATAAGGGTGAGCTTGCTCTGGTCCTCACCGTGAACGGGGATACATGTGGGGTGAATCTGAGTGAAGGCAAGGTTGGCGAGATAAGCACCTTTCTTGAATGCCTGTACAGCGGCCGAACCGTTGCAGCCCATGGCGTTGGTGCTCAGGAAGAACGCACGGCCGTAGCCACCGGTGGCCAGAACCACGGCGTGAGCGGCATAACGCTCGAGTTCGCCTGTGATGAGGTTGCGCATGATCACACCGCGTGCGCGGCCGTCGATCATTACGATGTCGAGCATCTCACGGCGGTTGAAGCTCTTGACGGTGCCTTTCTTGATCTGGCGGTTGAGCGATGCGTAGGCGCCGAGCAGCAGCTGCTGGCCGGTCTGGCCCTTGGCATAGAATGTACGGCTCACCTGTGCGCCACCGAACGAACGGTTGGCCAGAAGACCGCCGTATTCGCGTGCGAAGGGAACGCCCTGTGCCACGCACTGGTCGATGATGTTGTTCGACACTTCGGCCAGACGGTAAACATTGGCCTCGCGTGAACGGAAGTCACCGCCCTTCACTGTATCGTAGAACAGACGGTAAACCGAGTCGCCGTCGTTCTGATAGTTCTTGGCAGCATTGATACCACCCTGTGCGGCGATCGAGTGAGCGCGGCGGGGTGAATCCTGAATGCAGAAATTGTAGACATTGAAACCCATTTCGCCCAGAGTGGAGGCTGCGGATGCGCCAGCCAGACCGGTACCTACCACGATTATGTCGAGGTGGCGCTTGTTGGCGGGGTTTACAAGTTTCTGATGTGCTTTATAGTTGGTCCACTTTTCAGCTACGGGACCTTCAGGAATTTTTGAATCGATTTGAAATTCGGGGAGCTTTGACGATTCGATATCGGCATAGTCCTTCATGATCGGCGTCGAGTCAATCATGCCCTCGAGATTTTTTTTATCGGCCATATCTGAAATGTGATTATTCGTTTACGATTACTTGTTCTTCACTCTCTACCACAGCTGCAGCGGGGCATTCGGGGTTGGTGCAGTCAGGGTTGGTGCACTGACCCTGAGCGCAGGGAGCATTCTTACAGGGGCTACCCGCACATGCCTTGCGGCCGCAGGGTGTCTCGGCGCACTCTGCCTTGAGGCAGGGTGCTGCTTCCTGAATAGAGATGTGGTTGCCTTCGGCTGCCATCTCCTGATACTGCTTGATGAGCGCGGGGCACGATGTGTAGGCACCGCGGTGAGCCTGCACGGTGAACACGATTGCCTGTGCGATGAAGAGGGCAATCACGCAGCTCACCCATACGTTACCGATGGTCTGGAGACGGTTCATCCATGTACGGTTGTTCCAGCCCACAGTCTGCATCATCGACCAGAATCCATGAGTGAGGTGGAACCACAGGGCGATAAAGCCGATCAGATAGACAACAAGTGTGAGAGGATTGCTGAAGGCAATCTGGAGGAACCATGTGCCGGCTGCAGGAGGTACGGTCTCCTGTGTGCTGGCGTCAACAACGTTGCAGTGCAGAATCTCGGCCAGCTGCATCTTGCTCCAGAACTGGATGAGGTGAATCACCAGGAACGCAATCACGACAACGCCGAGCACAAACATGTTCTTCGACGACCATTCAACCTGCTTGGGGCGCGAAGTCTCTGCATAACGCTCAACGCCGCGGGCCTTGCGGTTCTGGATGGTAAGCCAGCTTGCATAGACGATGTGAAGCACAACGAACGCAGCGATAACCACTGTGCCGATGAGTGCATACCAGTTGGCGCCGAGCATAAGGCACACCTCGTTGTAGGCGGTGGGCCAGAACAGAGCCACTCCATTCATCAATGCGTGAAACGTCACAAATAGGAACAGGAAAGCGCCGGACACGGCCATAATCACCTTCCTACCTATGGATGAGGATGTTAACCACATAAATGTTTTGTTTTAAAGGATTTAATTATTGGATTTTTTGAGTTGTTCTTTCATGATCGGAGCGCCGCGGCTCCTGACAGAGACTGGCTTGGACAGACTGCCTGGAGGCACTGACGCCATTGCGGCGGCATATTTATCCACGCAAAATTAGCAAATTGCCTTAATGTTCACAAATTTTAAGGATGGAAAAACACATCCGATGCACGATGCACAATGCACGATGCACGATGTTCGACGATGCATAGAGTTTGGTGGTAGGGGCACAATAAATTGCGCCCGCATCTTCATCCTGCAAATTAAGCCCCATTTTAATACCACATATTAACCCGCACAATAATTGGGGGGGGTGATTAATCGCTTTGCATGGATTGTGTGGGCGCTATGTATAGCGCCCGTACAATGACGGGGCGCCCGCTTTAGTGGGGTTCACCACTGCCCATCGCCTACGGCGAAAACTTGGCGGCATCAAACTTCGTGCATATACATCGTGCATCATGCATTGTGAATCGTGCATCTACAAAAAAAGAGGCGCCTCGCCGAAAACGGTCAAGACGCCTCAGGGGAAGGGGAAGCGCTTCAGGATGGGCTTGAACCAACGACCCCCTGATTAACAGTCAGGTGCTCTAACCAACTGAGCTACTGAAGCATTTCCTTATTGCAATCCATCGCCCGACATTCGCAGCGGTGCACCCCTCCGGGTTTTGCGTTGCAAAATTACATTCATTTTTTCAATTACGCAACACTTTCAGCAAGTTTTTGCATCAAGAATTTACACAACGGCCGATTTTTCCGGCCACATCGATCACAACCGCGCCCCAGTCAGGGCTAACACACCACAGCCCGGGCTGCACTCCGACTGCGATTCGCCCGGACGGACTTTGCCGAGGCAGCCATTCTGCTGCCAATCCCTCAACAATTCAGAAGCCGGAAGCGTTATATAATCAAACACTATCTGAAACACACACTCCCGAAGGGAGGGATGGAACAGAATTCCTCAGCCAAGCGGCGCAACGGCGTGCGGGCGGCAACGCCCGGCCACCGGACCGCAAAAGCATGTGACGTTGGAAGCGACGTCAACCCTCACCTTCAGCCAACGCGAGAAAATGCCTCGCACGCCGGCGACAAAAAAGCAGCCGACTTACGGCAACCAGCCGACAGGCATTTCCGGCAAAGCGCAAAAAAGCGATGCATCAGGCCTCAAGCCTGAACGCATCGCTTTTTTAAGTTCGTTAATCGGGGCGTTACGCCTCGGCTACGGGCTGCACGTTGATGAAACGGCGGCCTTCCTTGCCGGTGGTGAACACAACCACACCGTCAACGAGAGCATAGATGGTATGATCCTTACCCATGCCCACGTTCAGACCGGGATGGTGAACTGTGCCACGCTGACGTTTGATAATATTGCCCGCTTTGGCGTGCTGACCGCCAAAAATCTTCACTCCGAGTCGTTTGCTTTCTGACTCACGGCCGTTCTTAGAACTACCAACACCTTTTTTATGTGCCATTGTTTCTTAGAGTTTTATTTTGGGGTTAAGCAATCACGTCCTTAATCACAATCTGGG
>DBFWRP010000326.1:0-2375 GCA_048222005.1 Muribaculaceae bacterium
ATCGATGACCTTGTTGCCTATTTCTTTCCAGTTATCTTTTGCCGAATAATTAGCCAATGCTGTTTCAGACGGGACATGGAGTGTCATAGCATCTTTGTTAGTACCTGAAAGCACACACCAGTTTATAAACTCGGCGGTCTCGCGGCATACCCAGATGTCTCGCAAGGAGGAACAGTTGAGGAACACGTTGTATTCATAAGTCTTGACTCCGGATGGGATAACGATCGACGTTATGCCGCAAGAACGGAATGCACCGTTATTGATGCGGTTCAGGCTGGAGGGCAAGACCACCTCTTTGAGCGACCTTAGGTTCTGGAAAGCATTTTTCGGAAGGGCGTTGGCCTGGCTCGTCCCATTGGCGGCAATCGTAGCCGAGGATATATCGAGACGAGTCAGGGTCATCGACGACTTAATGAAATCAAAATCCGTAGCGTCTATTGTGCCAAAAATGGTCAGATCTTTGATAATGGCCGCGTCTGCTTCGGAGAGCACTGATGAGAGTGTGCCAGCATGACCAACCCACACACTGCGCTTGGCCCGCACCTCAGAGGCATCCTGCACCAATAGAGATAACTCCAGGTCGCGGAGCACATTTGTGACAACGTAGTCATATGTGCCCTCGCGGGGAGTGACCACATAACCGTTGGCCTTGACAGTCACCACCTGCCTTGCGGGGTCTTTAGGAGTGACATTGAATTTATAATCCCAACCTCGTATCACCTTGTCTTCACCCGACAATGCCACATCTCCAGAGGAAGGAAGATTCACGCTGAAGTAATCTGGCGAATAACGCTTTGCGTTAATTTCGTTGATAGTCAGCAGTTCTCCGGGAACAGGAAGCCATGTCGCACCGTTGTCAACACTTGTGGCCATACGGATCATATCTCCGTCAACGACGCTCACTGGTGACGCAAGCCTGCAACCATAAAATGTCAAGTAACTGTCAAAAAGATACAAGCTGGGCTTAAGGTCAAGGTTCTTCGATTCAGAAAGTAGAGCTTTGAATTTGCCGCTACCGTCAAACAAGGCCACAGATATCTTGCCGGTGAAATGGTCATTGCTGACATTCTTCAAGTTGCCCACGCGCACTGTGAATGTCTTTCCCTGAGTCAAATCCGTGATATCAGAACCCATCCCCACCTGACCGGCATCGGCAGTGATATGGATGGGCGACCAGATAGAGTTGTCACCCTCTGATGGTTTTATGTTGTAGATGATAGTGGCCAAGTTATTGAAATTGTGGCTTTGACTCACACTGGGGTTGAGGGCCGTGGTGAGGTACCAACCACCATTGCTGTTGCCGTCAAGGCCTCCCCACCCCCAGTTGATATGTAACATGCCCGTGGCCGGATCATATCCGTCGATGACAAAAGCATGGCCGTCAGACACATCTTGCCCGCAATATATCACCGGGCGCGACGCGCGAATCTCATTTTCGATTATGGCGTCGAACTCTGCCTGACTGCAAGCGTCTGAACGCTTCTTGTATGAGATTCCCGGATCGTAACCGAAATATTGGGTCATGGCGGCAGGAACACGCACTTCGTAGGCACTCGAGCCGCTCATTCCATATTGTGTGCCTACACTGACAGAGGTATGGTAAAGAAGTGTGGCCACTGCATCAGCCTCCTCACTGGTGTATGAGGAGCGGTAAGCGTCGGTACGCATGTTGCCCCAATCATAAGCAGTGTCGAAATTCACCCCGTTATAGCTGCCAGAGCCCTTAGATGGATGGCTATGGTATTTCATGACTATCCCCATGGCAGTGCCGACACAGCCGACCAGCCGCTGGTTTGGTATAAACTTGTTAAAAGGGGCTTCCTGACGCCACTGGGCAGTGGATAACAGTATTTTATTGTCGCTTCGGCCGGCGGCCGAAGCGACGGCCCGACGGGCCGTCGCCGTCATTGAACGCTGTAAGGCCGGAGCATGTCCGATCTGATTCTCCAATCCGGAGAGATACCAGTTCATCGCAGGGGGCAACGATGTCGCCGAAAAACAACCGTCAGTTGAATACCCCAACACGGGCGTGACGCAGTCATCAGCCGAAATGATGACGTAGCCATTCCCCTCAAGGGCATTGAACACATAGTAGAGTGGTTGTGACACTTTTCCTGAAGTGTGAACCAACTGCAGGGATTCGGGCCTTGACAACCTGCCGATTCCTGCCTGCCCGAAAAACTCAGCGGCGAGTTCCTGGGCTTCCCCCACACTCACTGTGGAGGCGGATATGGCAGCCGGGCAGGCCGCCATCAATGAGGCAATTAGAGTTTTGTAGAAATGATGTCGCATATCTTCAAAATTTTAACAGTCCCAATTAATTAAAGGCACTTGCGTCTTGTAAGATATTGATTTTTAAATAATAATATTAATAA
>DBFWRP010000327.1:0-1083 GCA_048222005.1 Muribaculaceae bacterium
TATCTGCACGTTGTAGAACAACTGCGAAGGCATAGCCACAATGCCCTCCACAAGGTCGGCGTTGATGATGTTTTTGCGGATTTCACCCTCGCCTCCTTGCTCGGACGAGAGCGAGCCGTTGGCGAGTACAAGGCCGATGCGGCCATTGTCGGCGAGGTGGTAGAGCATGTGCTGCATCCATGCGAAGTTGGCGTTTCCCTCCGGCGGCATTCCGTATTGCCAACGTGGGTCGTCGCGCAGTTGGTCACCGCCCCACTTCGAGATATTGAAGGGGGGATTGGCCATTACGAAGTCGGCTTTGAGGAACGGGTGCTTATCGTCGTGGAAAGAGTCGGCATACGATGAGCCAAAGTTTGCCTCGATACCACGAATGGCGAGGTTCATCTGTGCCAACCGCCATGTGTTGGAGTTAAGCTCCTGGCCGTAGACAGATATTTGATTGATATTGCCTTGGTGGCGTTCGATAAACTTGGAGGATTGCACGAACATACCGCCGCTACCACAGGCCGGGTCGAAGATTTTCCCCTTGTAAGGCTGAATGACTTCGACAATGGTGCGCACAACACATTCGGGAGTATAGAACTCGCCCCCTTTTTTGCCCTCCTCACGGGCAAACTCGCCGAGGAAATATTCGTATACGCGGCCAAGAACATCGCGGGCTTCCGCGCCGGTGAAATGTAGGTTGTTCTCGAAGATGTCAACCACGTTTCCGAGGCGGCGCTTGTCAAGTTCGGGTCGGGCGTAATTCTTTGGAAGTATGCCTTTGAGCTGTCGGTTCTCGCGTTCGAGGGCTTCCATAGCGGCATCTACCGTCACGCCGATTTCGGCAGTGAGGGCCGATTGCACAATCTTCTCCCAACGGGCATCAGCAGGAACGAAGAAAATATTGTCACCTATGTATTCGTCGGGATCTTCCTCGAAGCCCTCGCCCTCAGCGACAAGCGCATCATATTTCGTGCGGAAGCAGTCGTTGATGTATTTTAGAAACACAAGACCGAGCACAACCGATTTGTATTCTGCGGCATCGAGGTTGCCACGCAACTCGTTTGCCGAATCCCATAAAATCTGCTCGATAGTCTTAGT
>DBFWRP010000328.1:0-3526 GCA_048222005.1 Muribaculaceae bacterium
GTTTAACACAAATCCTCTTATTTTTTGATAAAATTATCCATCGCCATAAATCGCACATTATTTTCCCGATTACTTTAACATCTGCGATGCGTAAAGATGGAAATTGTTTAATTTTTTTCGGCCGGCGGGCGCTTTAGCATACATTTATTTTTATTAACAATCGGCAACACCCGAAAGTTTTTCCACCGCATCGGGAATACATGCCCCAGGGCAATAAAATGGCTGCGCCACACGTTTTTATTCAAATCGCACAATAAACTTTCAAGCCGAGGGTGTTGCATGCCCCAAATGTAGGGACGCACAGACCGTGCGTCACTACACAATCAATTGAAAAGCCCGGGATTTGCAACATCCTCCAGTAATTTTTCCGTAACCTCCGCTCCGTTGAACAGAGTTGCACGCATAGCCCTAAACGCAGCGGCCCTGGCCATTGTGGCCGTGGGTCTGCTATGCTCGTGCTCACCCAAAAAGAACACCGCCGCCACGCGCAAATATCAGGAGTTCATCACGCGATACAACATCCACTACAACGGCGACACACACTATAAGGAGACACTTCACGAGATGGAGGAAAGCTACGAGGACGACTTCTCGCGCATGCTGTTCATACACCCTGCCGCAGCGAAGGCCGACGAAAAAGCCCCGCAGCCACAGGGCAACTTCGACAGGTCGATAGAGAAAGCCCAGAAAGCCATACAGCTGCGTTCCATCAAGAAGAAGCCTAAAAAGAAAGCGGGCAAAAGCTCCGATCCGAAGTACAAAGCATGGATGCGCCGCGAGGAATACAACCCCTTCCTTCACAATTCGTGGATGATGATGGGGCGCAGCCAGTATCTCAACGGCGACTTCCTCGGCGCAGCATCCACCTTTTTCTACATTTCGAAGCATTTCTCATGGCTTCCGGCCACTGTAGTGGAGGCAAAACTGTGGGAGGCACGCAGCTACTGCGCGCTCGACTGGCTTTTCGAAGCGGAGAGCATTCTCACCCGTGTGAAAGCCGAACAGCTCACCTCCAAACCGATACGCTCGCTCTACTATTCCACTTATGCCGACCTGCTCATAAAGCAGAAGAACTACGAGGAGGCGGTGCCGATGCTTGCAAAGGCCATCCCGCTTGCCACCCGGCCGCAACGCACGAGGCTCAACTTCCTGCTGGGACAGGTGTATTCTGCACTCGGGCAAAAAGATCTGGCCTACAAGGCATTCGACAAAGCCGGCTCAAGTTCGTCAGCCTCCTACCGCACAAAATTCAACGCGCGCATCAAGCAGAGCGAGGTATTCTCCGGAACCGACATAACCCCCGAGGTGAAAGCTCTCAAGCGCATGGTGCGCTACGACCGTAACAAAGAATATCTCGACCAGATCTACTACGCCATCGGCAATCTGTATCTGTCGCGTGCCGACACGACCAACGCCATCGCCAACTATGAGCTGGCAGTAGAAAAATCCACCCGTTCGGGCATCGACAAGGCCATTGCACAAATCACCCTCGGCACACTTTATTACGACCTGCGCAAATACTCCAAGGCACAGCCATGCTACTCGGAGGCAGTGCCGCTGCTGCCGACCACATGGCCCGACTACTCAACGTTGCGCCGCCGGAGCGACGTGCTCGACGAACTGGCCCTGTATTCGCAGAACGTGGAGCTCAACGACTCGCTGCTGCGCCTGTCGGCCATGACGCCCGAAGAGCAGCAGAAAGTGGTGGAACGCATCATCGACGAGCTGAAGGCGAAAGAGAAAAAGGAGGCCGAGGAGGCCGCGCGCGATGAGTTTCTTGCCAACCGCGACGCCATGGGCAACTCCATGCAGGGCTCGTCGTCGAAAGCTCCGCAGACTTTCGTCATGAACACCGGCGACGATTCCTGGTACTTCTACAACACGGCCACAAAAAATGCCGGCCGCACCGAATTCCAGCGCCGCTGGGGCAACCGCAAACTCGAGGACGACTGGCGCCGCCGCAATAAATCGACATTTGACTTCAACGACTTCGGCTCGTCGGCCGACGACAGCGCCGACAACGGGAGCGAGACAGACGAAACTGACGGCGAAGGCGCCGACACCGCCACCGCCGACAAGGAGAAAGCCGACCATGAGAATGATCCGCACTATCCGGAGTATTATCTCAAGCAGATTCCGAAAACCGACGCCGAGAAGCAGACGGCCAACGACGTCATTCAGGAGGGACTGTACAACATGGGCGTGATCCTGAAGGACAAGCTTGAGGATTTCCCGGCTTCCGAAACCGAATTCGAAACACTGCTGCGCCGCTACCCCGACAACATCTACCGCCTCGACGCATATTATAACCTCTATCTCATGTTCGTGCGCATGGGACGGATGGACCGCGCCGAACACTACCGGCAACTCATCCTCACCGAGTTCCCCGACTCGAAATACGGCATGGCCATGCGCGACCCCGACTATGTGGGCAACCTGCGGCGCATGATGGAACAGGAGAACATCCTTTACGACGAGGCCCTGCAGGCATACCTCGACAACGACAACCGGGGCGTGCATTCCACCTACGAAAAAGTGCGCTCCGACTTCCCGCTCAGCTCGCTTATGCCCAAATTCATGTTCCTCGAGGCCCTTGCATACGTCACCGACAAAAACACGGAAGGCTTCAAGAGCACCCTGATGGAACTGCTCGAGCGTTATCCCGACACCGACATCACCCCCTACGCCTCCTCCTATCTTAAAGGACTTGCCCAGGGGCGTGAGCTGCAGCAAAGCAGCGGGGGCAACATGCGCGGCATGCTGTGGGACATCCGCCTCGGCTCCGATTCCACCGCCGTCAGCGACGAACAGTTAGAGTTCGACCTGAACCCGGACACCGAGCAATATCTCGTGCTCCTCTTCCCGACCGACCGCATATCGCAGAACGCACTGCTCTACGAGGTGGCACGCCACAACTTCTCGTCGTTTGTCGTGAAGGATTTCGACCTGGAACAGATGAACTTCGGACGCCTCGGACTGCTGCTCATAAAAGGATTTGAAAATGTTGAGGAAATAAAGCATTACCGCAAGGTGATGGCGGCAAGTCCCACCTTCCAGCTGCCGCCCGACGTGCGCCCGGTGGTAATTTCCGCCGCGAACTTCGACACGCTGCTGCGCAACGGCCGCTCGTTCGACGAATATTTCCGATATATGCGCGACAAAACCTACCGCGACACCGAGGAGGCCGTGCTGCCGCCTGAACTCTACGGCGAGTCGGAAGGCCTGACGCCCGAAGAGGCCGCCGAGGATACGGCGCCCATTCCCGGCGATGCTGCAGAACCATCCGACCTCCCGGACATGGTGCCTGACGATCCTGAACCCGCCAGCCAGCCGGATGCAGCTCCGGAAGGCGCCACGGAGCCGGATGCGCCCAAGCCCGTCAATGCCGAACCGACCGCGGACAAACCGGCCGTTGCAAAGCCTGCGCCAACACCCAAACCGTCCACCCCGGCCCTGCCGGAGTACGAGCCCGGATCGGAAGGCGACGACCCGCTGCTGGACTGACATCCCCGTCCTCTGCCTTCAT
>DBFWRP010000329.1:0-3792 GCA_048222005.1 Muribaculaceae bacterium
GCCCAGTTCAGCGCGTCTACGCCATTGCGGCCATACATAAAGCGGTAAAGGGCATCGCGGAATTTGTTCACAAAAAACACTCCTAAAATCTTGATGCTGCCATTCTACACGCTTTTTCGACCCCCGTAAAGGCGTTTGAACAAAAGTTTACAGAATGGAAAAGAGTAAACGCAAACCGCCCGCCCCCGTCGGACGGTTTGCAGGGGGCAAGGGGGCCCGCCCCCCAAAACGCCTCGCAGAGTTTCGCCGCAAGCGGCGAAATAAATTCAAATCATTTTCCGCCGCGACCTGCGCGTGGCGGAAAATACTTCTCAGGCCGCAAGTGTGGAATTTGCCCGCCATCGGCGGGCAAATTATGCGCGCAGCGGCCTGCAAGGAATAAAAAATGCGTCCAGCGAAAGCTGGACGCATTTTTTAGGTTTTATAGTCCGTTGGTGTAACGATACAGGAACGTCACAGCCTCGGCGCGGTTGCAGGAAGCATACGGGGAGAACGTCGTGGCGCTGGTGCCGGTGGTGATACCCTTACCGACGGCCCAGAGAACGGCGTTGTAGTAGCTCGCCTCGCTCGTGGCGCTCACATCCTTGAACGGATTGGAGTAGTAGCCGCTGGGCTGGCCCGCGTAGCGGTACAGGAAGGTCACGATCTGGGCACGGGTGCAGACCTGATCGGGGGAGAACGCCGTGGTGCTGGTGCCGGAGGTGATGCCCTTCTGGCTGGCCCACAGGATGGCCTTGTAGTAGCTCGAGTGCGTGACGGCGTTGACATCACGGAACGGGTTGCGGGTGGTGGTCGGCTCCGGGCTGCCGGCGGCGCGCCACAGGAACGTCACGATCTCGGCACGGGTGCAGGACTTGTACGGGGAGAAGGTGGTGCTGGACGTGCCGTTGGTGATGTTCTTGCCGACGGCCCACTTGACGGAGTTGTAGAAGTAGTCGGTGGTCTTGACATCGATGAAGTTCATCGTCTGGCCGATCTTGATGGCCACGGTGCCGGTGAGCTGGCGGGTGCCGGTGCCGGTCGTGCCGTAGCGGGCGTAGATGGTGAACGGGATGTAGACGGTCTCGCCGGTCTTGGCGTAGCGGCTGGCAAGGAACGCGACGTCGCTGAGCGCATTCTGGCTGGCGGTGGCGTTGTAGTAGAACTTGTCAGTCGTCTTGATGGAGCCGCCGTAGTTGTAGCCGTTGTAGTAGGTGTAGAGCGAGCCCTCGTTGACGGCGGAGACGGCGCTCTGGTCAAAGGTCACGTAGTCGATGGTGTAGTTGCTGGTGTAGCCCTTGGTGGAGCGCAGGTAGTTCAGGAAGTCGCTCTCGTCGAAGCGGACGCTGTCGCCCTGAGAGACGGTGTACTTGATGTCCTCGCGCACGAGGTTGACGACGACGCTGCCGGAGTAGCTCACGGTCGTGCCGCGGCTCGTGGAGGAGCTGGAATAGCGGGTCGCGTACAGGGTGAAGTTCAGCGTGATGGTCTTCGCGGTGGACTTGGCGTTGGGGACGAACGTCACGCTATCGAGGTTGGTGACCTTGGTATTGCGGTTGAACGCGCCGGAGGAATTGCTGGTGGACATGGCGGTGCCGCCATAGTACAGCGTGCCCTGCGAGGTGGTGGGCAGGGAGAAGGTCACGTAATCGAAGGTGACATAGGGATAGGACTTGGTCTTGCTGGCGTCGCCGCGGGCCTCAGCGACCTTGTTCATGAAGTCGTTGAAGTCGCTCTGCGCGAACTGGACGGTCTCACCGACCACACCGTTGTACTGAATGTTGTAGTTGGTCTGGGTAACGGTCATCGGGCCACAGTAATATCTGCTGTAGCTCGTGTAACTGGTAGAGTCATTCCAAGCGATGACATACAGCGTGCACTGGCCGCTCGTGCCGAAATAGGTGCTAGGCAGCGTGCTACTGGTGTAGCCCATGCTGTTCAGCTGCGCTGCGCTGTACTGAGAATAATCAATCGTCTGATTGGTGCTCAGATTGCTACTGTTGCCGAGGACATAGAACTTGGTATAGCCGGAGGGGGCAGACACCTTATAGCTCGTGTTGACAGAACTGGTGCTGATCGGCTCGGCAGTCTGGCTGTCGAAGCTGTTCACGGGCACAGGCGTAACGGGAATCGAGAATGTGATCGCAAAGCGGTTGTTCTTGTTGGTCACAGCCGTGCCGGTAAAGGTAGCCTTGCCGAAGCTGTTGACATACGGGGTAAAGGTGATCGATGCAGAACTGACGTTGCTGAACTGGCCGAGACCGTTGCTGTTCATACCGATGGTATCGATCAGCACAGACGAGACAGACTCTCCGCTAGCGAGCTGCGCATAGGAATAGCTCTTAATGGCGGAATCTGCATAGTACGCCAGAGAGGAACTGGTATAGTTGCTGCCGGCGCCATAATAAGTCGCGTTCAGCTTAGCCGTCAGGCTGATAATGCTGAGGTTGGGGAATCTAACTGTATAGGTCTTGTTCTGATAAGTGAACGTTGCTGTGACCGTAATATTGGCCGCGGCCGTCGTGCCGGGAGTGAGAATCGCATTAGCTGTTCCAAGTGTTGTTCCCGGAGCAGTATAGGTGGTACTGTTGTTTTGGAACTTGGCATTTCCACCGGAAACGCTCCATGTAACACTTGTGCTGTCTAAAGGAACAATGACACCGGCAGTCGAACTGCTGTAGTCTTTAAAGACAAACGAATACGGAATTGCTGTTGAATTAGCCGCTACGCTTAAAGAAGTGAGGGGTGCAGTAACGGTAGTTTTATAATTATCTTCCTTAACTTCAATCTTGTTAGACGTCTGCGCGCCTACTCTGTTAGCTTCTGCAACAGTTCCCTCATACACGGTGCGGGTAAGGATGTACTTGCCCGCTGCGCTCGGCGTCCATTTGTTTGCACTGGAAACCGTCACAGTAGTATCTGCATTGTCCTTTTTGGCGCTCCAAACGTAACGGACATTCTGGCTATCCTTGTTGCTGCTGTTAGGGACGGAGAGAGTTAACTCCGTGCCAACGCGATACTTTTCGCCAGAAGCAAGAGTGGGCGCAGAAACGGAAACACTGCCAGAGGCAGTAGCCTGTGTGCAGGTAACCTCAAGACTGCCGGTAAGCGGCTGTTGACCCTCACCCTGAGCCTTGGACAGATTAAGCTTAATGTTAGCGCCGTCCTTTTCAACGCTGGTCAGAGTAACAGTAGAGGAAGAAATGCTCCAATCAGACTGTGTAAGAGTCGTAATCTTGTCGCTCTCACTATTCAAATAGTACACAGTAAAGCTGCTATCACTGCTTCTATTATAGGTGCGGTGATTAAAGATCACAGAAGCAACATCAGTAGCAGTGATCTTGTCATTCACAGTAATAGCAGTTGCATTGACAACCTTCTCTGCGAGTTTAGTGCTGCCGTCGTAAGCCCTGATCGTGCAGGAAACATTGAGCGTTCCAGCGCTTGTCGGGGTGACCTTTGCCTCTGTGTTGTCACCAACAGCAGTCGCACCAGCCCACTGATAGTCGAGACGATATGCGGAAGATTCGAGGTCAGCGTCGTTCTTGGTAACTTTGAGGCCATTCAGGTTCAGAGTGAAAGTAACCTCTGTACCTTTATCAACTTTGTTGCCCGCGAGGCCGGTTGCGGATACGTTAATACTTGGCTCGCCGCCTGCAAAAGCATACGTATCATCGTGCGCCCTTGCAGGCACGACGACGAGGCTCAGGACCAATGTCAGAGCCAATAGCAAGGAGAGAAATTTTTTCATGTGATCTTCATCCTTTCGTGTTTGTTGTTGTCGGCTCCGCGCGCACAGAGCCTTTCTCATAC
>DBFWRP010000033.1:0-2417 GCA_048222005.1 Muribaculaceae bacterium
CCCAGGCGGAAGCCGCGCTAAACACGGCAAAGGCCCAGGTCGAATATGCCCGCAGCAACTACGAACGCATGAAAGAAGCAGCCAAAAGCGGGGCTGTCAGCCAAATACAGGTCTTGCAGGCCGAATCGACCGCAGCGGAAATGGAGGCATCCGTGCATAATGCCGAAGCTGCTTTGAAAACAGCCCGGACCAACTTGGGCTATTGCTACATCCGGGCTCCCTACGACGGGCGTGTCACCCGTGCAAGCTATGATGTGGGCAACTATATCAACGGCGCTGTCCAACCCGTCACATTGGCTACATTATACAAAGACGACATCATGTACGCCAACTTCAATATCGAAGACAACCAGTTCATGCGGATGAAAATGATTGCCGACCAGAACGATCCGAACGTCAAGATGCCTACCCATGTTTCCATACGCCTCGGACAGGACGGACGGCAAAGTTATACCGGGACACTCGACTACCTCTCTCCCAACGTCGACCTGTCGACCGGTACGCTGAACGTCCGCGCCAATCTCGAAAATAAAGACGGCGAATTGAAAAGCGGGCTGTATGTTACAATCACCTTGCCCTACAGCGAACAGAAAGCCGCTGTCCTCGTGCGCGACGCCTCTATCGGGACCGACCAGTTGGGAAAATTCCTCTATATAGTGAACGACTCGAACATCGTGCGCTACCGCCACATCGAACCCGGGCAGTTGGTGGACGATACGCTCCGGCAGGTCATCAGCGGTATCCGCCCCGACGAACGGTATGTGACAACCGCCCTGCTGAAAGTCAGAGACGGTATGAGTATTAAGCCTATAAAATAAAAAGCTATGGTAAAATTCTTCATAAACAGACCGATATTCGCTACCGTCCTCGCCCTGATCCTGGTGGTAGCCGGATTGGTCACGCTACACATACTTCCCATCGCGCAATATCCGGAAATCACGCCGCCGACCGTACAGGTATCGGCTTTCTACCCAGGTGCGGATGCGGAAACAGTAGCGCAGACCGTAGGATTGCCCATCGAACAACAGGTAAACGGTGTAGACGGCATGCTTTATATGAGTTCCAATTCATCCAGTTCCGGAGCCTATTCACTGACCATCACGTTCGCTGTCGGTACGGATATCGACATGGCGACCGTCATGGTGCAGAACCGTGTCAGCATTGCACAAAGCAGTCTGCCGGAAGCCGTGATCGTACAAGGCATCACCACCAAGAAGCAATCGTCCAACATCGTTATGATGCTGACGCTAAGCTCCCGTGACTCCACTTACAGCGGGCTGTACCTGAGCAACTACGCCAGCCTCAACATGACGGACGAACTGACGCGTCTGCCGGGTGTCGGCTCCGTCAGTGTCATGGGAGCCGGAAGCTACAGCATGCGTATATGGCTCGATCCGAACGCCATGCGCATCCGCAACCTCACGCCGGATATGATCTTCCAGGCGATCTCGACACAGAACACACAGGTTTCGGCCGGTTACGTCGGGCAACCGATAGCCAAAGCCGACAATCCGTTCCAATACACACTGACGGTAAAAGGCCGTTTGACGACTCCGGAAGAATTCGGGAACATCATCCTCCGTACGGAAGAGGGCGGCAAGATACTCCGCTTGAAAGATGTCGCCCGTATCGAATTAGGCAGTTCTTCCTACAATGTCACCTCCAAACTGAAAGGACAGCCGAGTGCCGCCATAGCCATTTACCAACTCCCCGGTTCCAATTCGCTGGAAGTGGCCAAAGGGGTACGGGCCAAAATGGAACAGTTGGCAGGCAACCTCCCGGAAGGCGTCGTCTATGATGTGACACTGGACACGACACAGGTAATCAATGCCTCCATCGACGAAGTGCTCGTCACTTTCCTGGAGACGACAGCCCTCGTCATACTGGTTATCTTCCTGTTCCTCCAGAATTTCCGTGCCGTTATCATCCCCTGCATCACCATCCCCGTCTCCCTGATCGGAACACTGGCGGTCATGTCGGCCTTAGGATTCTCGATCAATACGTTGACCTTGTTCGGGTTGATCCTGGCCATCGCGATCGTGGTGGATGATGCGATCGTGGTGGTGGAAAACTCGTCGCGGCTGATGGATACGGGGAAATATACCGCCCGTGAAGCCGTGACCGAAGCTATGGGTGAAATTGTCGGCCCGATCGTAGGCGTCGTGCTGGTATTGCTGGCGGTCTTTATCCCGACGACCTTCATCAGCGGTATCTCCGGCCAATTATACAAACAATTTGCCCTGACAATCGCTGCCGCCACCGTCTTAAGCGGGTTCAACTCGCTGACGCTTACGCCGGCCCTGTGCGCCCTGTTCCTGCAAGCGAACAAAGAACCGAAATTCTTTGTATTCAAAGCCTTCAACAAGGTGTTCGGCAAAACCCAGAAAATATATGACGACATCGTCGGCCGCATGCTG
>DBFWRP010000330.1:0-3697 GCA_048222005.1 Muribaculaceae bacterium
GCGCTGTATCATGTGGCGGCGATGACGACGGCCCGCAGTTGCCCGCGACAGACAATGACACACAGACGGATTATGAAAAAGCGGATGCAGACTTCGAGGCTTCGTTCTCCCCTGCCGGTTTTGCCCGTGGTGCCGATATCAGCTGGGTGACGGAACTGGAGTCGAAGGGCTATAAGTTCTACTCCCGGAAGGACCGCGAGATGGAGCTGACCAAGCTCCTTCGCAACACGTGCGGCATGAATGCCATCCGTTTGCGTGTATGGGTCAATCCGGAAAATGGATGGAACGGCGTGGAGGATGTGTTGGCAAAAGCCCGGCGTGTCAGGGATCTGCGTATGCGCCTGATGATTGATTTCCATTTCAGTGATTCATGGGCTGATCCCGCAAAACAGCATGCTCCGGCAGCCTGGATAGGCAAGACACCGGCCGAGGCTGCCGCAGCTGTGAGCCAGCATGTCTCGGATGTACTCGGCAAGCTGAAAAATGAGGGCATTGATGTGGAGTGGGTGCAGATCGGTAATGAAACGACTCCCGGCATGATGCATGAACTCGGAGGCGAAATGAAAGATAACAGCGCTGGGGAATTCCCCCGCTATCTCAATGCTGGATATGATGCTGTAAAATCTGTATTTCCTCAGGCCAAGGTAATTGTGCACCTCGACCGGGGACAGGACAAGGCTCAGTACAAATGGTTCTTCGATCTGCTCAACGCCAACGGTGGCAAATACGATATGATCGGCATGTCGCTTTATCCCGAAACTGAGACCGGTTCAGGTAGTTCCTGGAGCGTAAATCTTGATTATCAGGCAATCACAAATTGTCTTGAGAATATCAGGGAACTTAATCAGAAATATGGTAAGAAGATAATTCTGAGCGAAATAGGCTTCCATTACACAAATTCGGCCGGCGCAAAATCTACTCTGCGCACATTTTTGCGGGAATTCGGGAGCGCCGAAATCCTTGATGGCATTTTCTATTGGGAACCTGAAGCTCCTGAACAGGAAGGTTATAAAAAAGGCGCTTTCGAGAACAACCGGCCCACCCAGGCCCTGGATCCGTTCCTGGAGGTAGTGATGTCGCCTGTGAATCCTCAGTGATATACGCCAGTTAATCAAACAACGAATAATCTCAACATATGAATAATTTTCTAACATCGATAGCAGCCGTTTGCATGGTTTCTGCCGGAACATTGATTCCGCTCGGCATGCAGGCCCGCACTGAATCAACACTTACGCATGGATGGCAGTTTGCCAAGGTGGATTCGCTGGGCAACCGTGGAGCCTGGCAGAATGTGCGTGTACCTCATGACTGGGCCATACATGAACCGTTCGACCGTGCTCACGACCTCCAGGTAGTTGCCGTGGAGCAGAACGGCGAAACAGAGAAGACGGAAAAGACAGGCCGAACCGGTGGTCTGCCCTACATGGGACGTGGCATCTACACCACAACATTTGAAGTGCCCGATACCGTGGATCAGCACTTCACATTGCTGTTCGACGGTGCAATGAGCAATCCGAAGGTAAGCGTGAACGGGCAGTATGTGGGTGGCTGGGCGTATGGATATAATTCCTTCCATCTCAGTCTGCCATCCGGAGTCGTGCATCCCGGCAGCAACACTCTCACAGTGGAACTGGAAAACAAGCCCCAGTCTTCCCGCTGGTATCCCGGAGCCGGACTTTACCGTAATGTGCATCTTATCGCGACATCGAAAGTGCATGTGCCTGTCTGGGGAACCTATGTGACCACCCCATATGTGTCGGCTGATGAAGCTTCTGTGAAACTCATAACCCGTATAGAAGGTGCTGCAAAAGGTGCCGCAGTGGATGTGAATACTGAAATCATCGCTCCTGACGGCTCCGTTGTAGCAACCAACAATTCTATGTATCATAGCCACGGGCAACCTTTCACTCAGGATTTCCTTGTTAAGAAACCCAAGCGCTGGAGCCCCGACACCCCCTGGCTCTATGTTGCAAAAACAACTCTGTCGGTCGACGGGAAGGCTGTGGACACCTATTCCACACGCTTCGGTATCCGCTCATTGGAATACATTCCTGAAAAAGGCTTTTTCCTCAACGGCGAATACACAAAATTCAAAGGTGTGTGCAACCATCATGACCTCGGCCCTCTGGGAGCTGCTGTTAACCGTGCCGCCCTCCGCCATCAGATTGAAATGCTGAAGGATATGGGTGCCAACGCCATCCGCACATCACACAATATGCCCGCCCCTGAACTGGTGGAACTGTGCGATGAGATGGGTATGATGCTTATGGTGGAACCGTTTGACGACTGGGGCTTCCGTCCCAAAAGTGTGAACGGTTATGGCTCAATATTCGGTGAATGGGCGGAACGCGATATGGTGAACATGCTGCACCATTACCGCAACAACGCATCTGTTGTGATGTGGAGCATAGGCAACGAGGTGCCGAGTCAGTGGGGACCCGATGGCGTGCAGGAGTTGCAGATGCTTCTTGACATTGCACACCGTGAAGATCCGACACGTCCGGTTACATGCGGTATGGACCAGATCGGTGCAGTGCTTGACAACGGATTCGCAGCAGCCCTGGATATTCCCGGCTTCAATTATAAGCCGCAGTATTATATGAAGGCCTACAATATGCTTCCGCAGCGCCTCGTGCTCGGTTCGGAAACCGCCTCCACCGTATCCTCGCGCGGGTGTTACATCTTCCCGATGCAACGCAAGGCAAATGCCGTTCATGATAATCACCAGTCGAGTAGCTATGATACAGAGTTCTGCTACTGGAGCAATATTCCTGATATTGATTTCGCCATGGATGACGATTATCCCTGGATGATCGGCCAGTTCGTCTGGACTGGTTTCGATTATCTTGGTGAGCCGTCGCCCTATGATACCGATGCATGGCCCAACCACTCGAGTGTGTTCGGAATTATTGACCTTGCCTCGCTTCCGAAGGACCGTTACTATCTGTACCGTTCGCAGTGGAACCGCACATCGCCTACTCTGCATATCCTGCCCCATTGGAACTGGAAAGGCCGGGAAGGAGAGATTACCCCTGTGGTTGTCTATACCTCATATCCGCAGGCCGAGCTGTTTGTCAACGGCAAATCGATGGGCGTGCGGAAAAAAGTTGATTCCGGCGTGCTCGATTACACCGAAGTCGCCAAAACACCCTATTGGGAGCGTGAGCGTGTGCAGCATATTCAGGACCGTAACGATTCGCTGGCAATGAACCGCTACCGTCTCATTTGGGACGATGTGGTCTATCAGCCGGGTGAGGTTAAGGTTGTGGCAATGGACGATGCCGGCAATCAGGTTGATGAGCAGGTGATGCGTACCGCCGGAAAGGCCCACCACATTGTATTGTCGGCAAACCGCAAGGAAATTGTTGCCGATGGCAATGATCTGGTGTATGTGACGGTGAATGTTGCAGACAAGGATGGCAACATTGTGCCCGACGACAACCGTATGGTAAAATTCAAGGTCGGCGGTGCGGCCGAATTCCTTGCAACTGCCAATGGCGACCCGACATGCCTGTTGAGTTTTGACCGTCCGGAAATGAAGCTTTTCAGCGGGGCGGCTACAGCCATTCTGCGTGCATCATCTACACCCGGGAAAGCTGAGCTCACAGTTTCTGCGTCCGGCGTGCGCCCGGCCACCATTATGATTGATGTTAAATAAAAAAATTCGACAAGCAGGCTGCATAAAGCCGCGTTAGTC
>DBFWRP010000331.1:0-1275 GCA_048222005.1 Muribaculaceae bacterium
ACATAATAATCTTAACGAACTATCATGAACGACGTAGTTGTAGGAATGGGCGAGGCCCTGTGGGATGTGCTCCCGGAAGGTAAAAAAATAGGCGGTGCGCCGGCTAATTTCGCTTACCACGTGTCGCAGTTCGGGCTGCCGAGCTGTGTGGTAAGTGCAGTCGGTGCCGATCCCCTTGGGCATGAAATCGTGGAGAACTTCACCTCCAAGGGGCTGAACCAGCAGATTGCCGAGGTGCCTTATCCCACCGGCACCGTGCAGGTGGAAATCGATCAGGCCGGTGTGCCTCAGTATGAGATTAAGGAGAATGTGGCGTGGGACAACATCCCTTACACAGCTCTGCTCGAATCGCTTGCCGAAAGAACCAAAGCCGTGTGCTTCGGCTCGCTGGCGCAGCGCAATGTTGTGTCGCGCAACACCATAAACCGTTTTCTCGATGCAATGCCGCAGACCGACGATTCGCTGGTAGTGTTCGATGTGAACCTGCGTCAGGGCTTCTACAACAAGGAGATTCTCTGCAATTCGATGAGACGGTGCAATATCCTGAAAATAAATGATGAGGAGCTGGTAACCGTAAGCCGTATGTTCGGCTATCCGGGCATCGATCTGCAGGACAAATGCTGGATTCTTCTCGGCAAATACAATCTCAAGATGCTCATTCTCACTTGCGGCATTAACGGAAGCTATGTGTTCACTCCCGGCAACGTTTCGTTTCAGCCCACTCCAAAGGTTGAGGTGGCCGACACCGTCGGTGCAGGCGACAGTTTCACCGCAGCATTCATATCTTCCATCCTCAAGGGCAAAAGTGTGGCAGAAGCCCATGCTTTGGCCGTAAGAACCTCTGCATTCGTGTGCACAAAGAAAGGTGCAATGCCCCTTCTCCCTCCCGAACTCACCGAATCATGATATTAACATTCAAGAAGTTCCAATATACCAAAAGCATGCGTCGCGGAATCTGTTGCGACGCATGCTTTTTGTATTGGGATGGGGGTGATGTGTCAGATGGTTTTGCCGAGGAGATAGGCTTCATCGGGGTCGCGCACGCTGTGATGTAGTAAAATTCTTTCCCTTCGAGGCCCTTGTTGCGGTAGCAGCGGTCCATCAGGGTTTTCAGCTGCCCGTCGATGTTCATGTAATAGACGGGGCTTGACAGCACGATTATGTCGGCATCCGCCATTTTCTGGACGAGCATAGGAGCCTGGTCGCCTTCGGTCAGCACTGTGTCGGGGGCGACAGAGTGCTCTTCGTGAAAAAAATCTATTCTGTAATCGTCAA
>DBFWRP010000332.1:0-9203 GCA_048222005.1 Muribaculaceae bacterium
GTGTAGTAGGGCACAGTGATGTCCTTGTTCAGTTCTACGTTGATTTCGGGTGCGAGACCGATTTCGTATTCGAAAGTGTAGTCGGTATCGTCGAGGTTGATTTCCTTGACTTCAACGGGGAGGGGTTCGCCGAGAACGTCAAGCTTGTTTTCGCGGATATAATCGATTACGGCACGATAAACCTCTTCGTTGAGCACGTGGCTTTTCACGTCTTTGCCGAAGCGGCGGCGCAGCTGGTCGATGCTTACATGGCCCTTGCGGAAGCCGGGAATCTGGCGTGTGCGGCCAATTTCTTTAAGTTCTTTGTCGACCTTCTGAGCGTAGTCGTCCTTGACAACTTCAACTTTTATGCGGCCTTCGAGATTGCCGTTCTTTTCAAGCGTAACTTGCATATATTAAGTGTTTTTAGGCATGGCCACGCCGCTGTACGGCCCGGCTGTGCATAAGTTGTTATTATTGATTTTCGGTTTTAGCGGTGCAAAATTAAGCAATAATTTTCTATTTGAGAAATAATTAACGGAATTTGAGCAACATTTCGACGTTGATTGCAGCCGATTTCCGGGTGTGACTTCTCGTTGATTTCGGCGCTTAAATTCAGGTGGGCAAATTCAACTGTCGGCATTATGTGACGTGATAAAATGGGGATGGCTGTCAGCTACGGCCTGTGAGAATACGCAACAGACGTGGCGACACTTTACCAATCAGCAGGTAAAGCCCCGTGAGGGCGGCCAGAATGCCGATATAGGTGGCAATGTACGCGGCGGCCAAAGCTAAGTCGGAAGTGGGGCGGATAACGGCGAAGGTGACCAACTGGAAGTGCCACAGAAAGATACCGTGTGCCACAAATATGAAGAATGAAAGTCCGGGGAGCAATGTGCTGAATGGTGGCACATTGCCGAAGAGCTTTTGCCGCACGCCGTTTTCACGTCCGTACATGCCGGCGATTGCAAACACCACGATCAATGCGCAGGGCACTGACACGGTTTTTAGCAATCTTGTATAGATATCGTCAAATCCTATGTATGTCAATACCATTCCGGTAATCCCGATGATTAGAAATATAATCAAGGCAGGGCGTAATCGGGAGGTGAATCGTTCCGCAGGGTCAACGCCGCATTTACTGAAATAAACGCCCAGGGAGAAGAACATCAATGCACTGCTGAAGAACTGGAGGTAAATGGTCGCTTTGCCCACGAAGCAGATGGCCCAGAACAGGTAGAATGCTGCGAGAGGAATCCATTTCAGTTTGTTGATTGCCAGACTGATTAATGGACTGAGCAGCATCACTGTCATGAGTTCACGGATAAACCACATGGTGCCCGCATGTGGCAGAGAGTTTATGTCGTTTCCTATGGTGAATCCGCGAAAAAACTCCATCCACGTCATGTCGAATGTCTTGTCGGCAAGACTGGGGAGCCAATGTTTGACCACAGGGAGATATAACATGGCGAAAAAGCCGACCGCTATAAGATTCCAGACTATATAGGGCAGGAGTAGACTACTGCAGCGGTGACGGAGTTTGTTTTTAAAGATATCGGTGGACATGCCGTTGGCGAAAAACAGCAGTCCCGAGATAAAGAAGAATGTGGGTACAGAGAAATCCGCCACGAATTTCTCTACGAAATCGAGCATGAAATTCGTGACGGGATATTGCGAGGGGTCGTAGTAACTTCCTTTAACCGTGATAGGGTGCTTGTGGAAGGTATGCACCGCACATACGGCCATCGGCAGTGGGAAACGCACCAATGAAATAATCATTGATGTGAGTTTCGACACGCTTTTATGTTGCAGGGTCATCTGTGATTTACGTCTATATCGGTGAATGCAGGCGGCAAAGGTACGAAAAAGATGACAAAATGGCATTGTGTCAGTCGCCGGTCACGGTGGCCACTATGCGGCGTGGGCCCCCGTAGTCGCGGAACTCACAGAGATAGATTCCTTGCCATGTGCCGAGGTTGAGCCGGTGGTTGGTTACAGGAACCGTGAGCGATGAGCCGACGATTACCGATTTGGCATGCGAGGGCATATCGTCGGGCCCCTCGTCGGTGTGAAGGTAGAACGGGGCGTTCTCCGGCACAAGCCGGTCGAAAATGGCATTCATGTCGTGCCTTACGTCGGGGTCGGCATTCTCGTTCAGCGCGAGCGCCGCCGACGTGTGCTTGATGAGCAGGTTGAGCAGCCCCACGCGCGGCAGCTGGGGCAACTCCCCGAGAATCTCGCTTGTCACCAGATGTATGCCTCTTCCACGTGGGCGCAGTGTAAATTCAGTCTGTTCTGTCATGTCTGTAGGATAATAATTTGTCGCGATTGTTGCATACCCCCCAAATGTAGGGACGCACGGTTGACCGAAATTCTGCAGTTCTGCAACATTCTTCAAACGAATGCAAAGATAATGAAAATGATAGGCCGGTTGGAGCCGGGTGGGGGATGGCGGCTGTTAAAATTTTGTTAATTTGTGAGGCGGCATCACTTAATTGGCTGCGTTGGCCTAACTTTGCAAGTCTAACCAGGCACAGCATAAAGAATATGAGTATAGTTCAATATAAGAATGTGGAGATTCTGCGTGACGAGCTTGTGGTGCTCAAGCATGTTGATTTCTCCCTTTCCGAAGGCGAGTTCGTTTATCTTATCGGTAAAGTGGGCAGCGGCAAGTCGAGCCTGTTGAAGTCGATGTATGCCGAGATTCCGGTGTTCACCGGCGAGGCCCGTGTGATGGATTTTGACCTCGTGGGCATCAAACGTAAGGTTGTGCCTATGCTGCGCCGACAGATCGGCATTGTGTTTCAGGACTTCCAGTTGCTGACGGACCGCACGGTGTTCCAGAACCTGAAATTCGTGCTCGATGCCACCGGCTGGAAGAACAACGATGAGAAAGAAGATCGCATAGAGCATGTGCTCAGCCGTGTAGGCATGAGCAACAAGAGTTATAAGATGCCGCATGAGCTTTCGGGTGGCGAGCAGCAGCGCATCGTTATTGCCCGTGCGTTGCTTAACAATCCGCGCCTGATTCTTGCCGACGAGCCCACCGGCAACCTTGACCCCGTCACTGGCGACAACATTGTTCGCACACTCAGGGAAATTTCCGAGCACGGCACCGCCGTTGTGATGGCCACACACAATCTGCAGCTCGTGGAGCAGTATCCGGCCCGAGTGTTGCATTGTGTCGACAAGCAGCTCGTGGAGCAGAACAATGTGGAAATCTGAACCGTGACAAGGCTTTGCCATGTCAGAAGTCTAAATAGAAGTCACCACGCATTCATCAGTTATGAAAGTATTGAAATTCGGAGGCACATCTGTCGGAAGTGCCCGTCGTATAAAAGAGGTGGCCGCCCTCGTCACTCCCCGCGGCAACAACATCATTGTGCTTTCGGCCATGTCAGGCACCACCAACACGCTGGTGGAGATAGCCGAATACCTTTACCGCCATAATGTAAACGGCGCAAAGGCCACCATCAACAGCCTGGAAAAAAAGTACACGGAGGTAATAGCTGAGCTTTATGACAAAGAGGCAACCCGGGAGGCTGCCACGGCTGCCGTCGGTGATGTGTTCCGCTTCCTGCGCACCTTCGCTCATGAAGGGGAGTTCACCTCAGTGCAGGAAAAGGAGATTCTGGCTCAGGGCGAACTTATCTCCACCACCTTGATGCACCTCTACATGCAGGAGCAGGGCACGGCGTCAGTGTGGCTTCCGGCTCTCGAATTCATGCGTACCGATGCCGACGGTGAGGCTGACGTGGATTATATCACCTCGCACCTGCAGCCCATGCTCGACGCCCATCCCGAAGCCGCGCTGTTCGTCACGCAGGGCTTTATATGCCGGAATGCGGCAGGCGACATCGACAATCTGCAGCGCGGCGGCAGCGACCTTACCGCATCGCTCATCGGTGCGGCCATCTATGCCGAGGAGATAGAGATATGGACCGACATAGACGGCATGCACAACAACGACCCCCGTTTCGTGGAGCGCACCGAGCCGGTGCACGAGCTGCATTTCGACGAGGCCGCCGAGCTTGCCTATTTCGGTGCCAAGATTCTGCACCCTGCCTGTGTGATGCCGGCCAAACTCAACAATATTCCCGTGCGTGTGCTAAACACTATGGATCCGACCGCACGCGGCACATTGATATACAATACCGTGCACTCGCGTTCCATCAAGGCGGTGGCCGCCAAGGACAACGTCATCGCCATAAAAATCAAATCCACGCGCATGCTCACGGCGCAAGGGTTCATCCACCGCGTGTTCGAGATATTCGATGCCTACAAGCGTCCCATCGACATGATCGCCACCTCGGAGGTGGGGATTTCGGTGACTATCGACAATCCGCTGAAACTGGAGCACATCATCGACGAACTTAAAGAGATAGGCACCGTAACGGTGGACTACGACATGGTGATTGTGTGTGTGGTGGGCGACCTTGAATGGCACAACCGAGGCTTCGAGGCCAAGGCCATCGATGCCTTGCGCGACATCCCCCTGCGCATGATTTCATACGGAGGCTCTAACTACAACATCTCATTCCTTGTGAAGAAGGAGGATAAGGTGCGGGCACTCAATGCGCTCTCCGATAAATTGTTCCTGTCCGAATAATCACCATCTGCCACTCTCAGCAAAAACATGGCCGACAATTATCTCGAGCGAAAGATGGAGGAGCTGCGCAGCGGGAAAAGTGCCTCTACCCGTATTCGACGCACCCCGTCGGGTGCGCGGGCCGGACATCTCGACCTTAAATTTCCGCCCCGGCGTGTGGTGGTCACCGGAGGTGCCTCCGGCATAGGTCGTGCCATCGTCAAGGCTTATGCCGATGCCGGATGCCGCACGGCTTTCTTCGATATGGACACCGATGCCGGCACGGCCACGGCGCGTGCCACAGGCTCGCGGTTCATTCCGCTCGACCTGCGCGATGCAGCCATGTTCCAGAGCCGTCTGGAGGAGCTGCTGCACGAGTGGGGCGACATAGACATTCTGGTTAACAATGCCGGCGTGGCGAATTTCAGCCCTATAGAACAGACCACCGTTGAGGAGTTCGACGATGTGCTGGCCGTGAACCTGCGGCCTGCATTCGTGGCTGCCCGCACTCTGGCCATCCACCGCCGCGGACTGGCAGTGCCGAATCCTTACGGGCGAATAATCAACGTGGCATCCACCCGGGCATTCCAGAGCGAGAGGGGCACCGAGGCCTACTCGGCATCGAAGGGGGCTCTCGTTGCGCTTACCCATGCGCTCATGATGTCGCTTTCCCCTTATGGAATTACAGTTAACAGCATTTCGCCGGGATGGATAGAGACCGGCGATTATGACCGCCTTTCCGCTGCCGACCATTCGCAGCATCCGTCGGGTAGGGTAGGACGCCCCGACGATGTGGCGCGCCTGTGCCTGATGCTTTCGCTGCCTGACAACGATTTCATCAACGGCGAGAATATCGTGTTGGACGGAGGTATGACGCGGCGCATGGTCTATGCCGACTGACTGCTGCCGGCGCGTGGGCGAGATGAGTTGTCCACGGCTGACGGCTTATCCCTTGTCGATATGTTTTGAAAGAGCCTTGAAGCATTTGGATGTGCCGAGGCATGTGAGCACATCGCCCTGTTCTACAGTCTGCGAATCATCGCTTACGGTGTCAAGGGCCCGAAGCTGTGTGGCCGGGAGCCCCATCACATTTGTTGTCGCTTTGGGGCGCGAAGCGCCGATAAGGGTGAGGCCGAACATGTTGTCGGCGGTCATTCCGGAGTAGCGCATCCCGAGGAAATAGTCGGGAGCCTTGAACCGCATCACATATCGTTCCGCATCAATCCGCATGGTCTCCACGGCGGTGGCCATCTCCATCTCGTTGGCGAGGTCGTTGGCGGCCCGCTGCTCGGGGTTCAGGATGCGTTCCACATGCATCCCCTCCAGAATGGCGCGGTGGAGGTCGTCGATGGCGCGGGCAAAAATGTTGCGGACGCCGAGTTTGCGTAGCAGTGCCACGGTCTTGATGCTCGCGCCGAAATTCTCACCTATGGCCACAATCACGAGGTCAACGTTTTTCAGCGGGAGCGCGCCTATTGCCTGCTCGTCGGTCGAATCGATGATGTAGGCGGTGGCGATGTAGTCCTTTATGGCATCGACGGCCGTTTCCTTGTGGTCGGCGCCTATCACTTCATGACCCATGTTGGTGAGGTCCTTGGCCAGATTTGTGCCGTAGATTCCGAGTCCGATTATAAGATAACGCATAAGGCAGTGGAGGTTGGTTCGTTTCTTCGTTTGTGACAGCTGTTTCCGTGCTGTCAGTTTATGATTATGTTTTCTTCTGGCATACGGGCCGGCGAGTCGGTGGCCCGTCCAGCTATCCCCGCAAGCAGGGAGAGTATGCCCACACGCCCCAGAAACATGGCCGTGCACAGCAGTGTTTTGGCAGGGGTGCCAAGTTCCGGCGTGACTCCCAGCGACGACCCTACGGTGAACAGGGCTGATGCAGCCTCGTAAAGGAGGTCGCGCGCGGAGAGCTCAGGTTCCAGTCCGATGAGAGCCATGGCGAAAAACGCGTAGGAAACTATCGACAGTCCCACCACGGCGTGGGCGCGCCGCAGCGACGGGGTGGAGATGGTGCGGCCAAACGCCGTGACGCGGTCGCGGCCGTAAACCATGGCGCGCAGGTTCAGAAGCATCACCGAGAAAGTGTTGACCTTTATGCCGCCGGCTGTCGACTGGCTTGCACCGCCTATCCACATCAGCAGCACGAACATGACAAGGGTGATGTTGAGGAATCCAGCAGGGTTCACCGACGAGAATCCCGATGAACGAGGCACCCATGCGTTGAACACCGATTGCACCACCTTCTCGCCGAATGAGAATCCGCTCAAGGCATTGTCGTATTCGAAAATGAAGAAAAGCAGCGAGCTGGCGGCAAAGATGCATCCGGTTGAAACAAGCACGATTTTGGTGTTGAGGTCGTAGATGTGTGATGGCACATGTGGCTGCGGACGCCTGAAAACACGGCACACCATGCGCCTGAGCGCCCTTTTGCCGGCAAGCTTGAGATTCATGAGCGTTGGGAATCCTATGCCGCCGGCCGCAATGAGGACGGAGGCCACGATGTAGACCGACTGGTTGGAATGCAGCAGCGCCGGGTTCGACATTCCCCCATCAAGGCTTGAGAATCCTGCGTTGCAGAACGCCGAGAGTGAATGGAACAGCGAAAATGCGATTTTCTCGTCGGTGGCCATCGGCAGCGTGTCGGGCAACGAGAGGAAAAACGCCACAGCACCCAACGCCTCGATTGCCAGGGTGAACCCCAGGATGAGGAGCAGTGTGGGGATAAGGCTGCTCATGGTTTTGGAGTAGATCATGTCCTTCACCATAAGCTGACTGTAGATGGAGGTGTTGCCGCTGAAAAACAGCGCGAAAAAACTGGTGAAGGTCATGATGCCAAGACCTCCGGCCTGAATGAGAACCCCGAGTACCACCAGTCCGCGCATGGTGAACGTCTGCGACACGTCGACTGTGGTGAGCCCGGTGATGCATACTGCCGAGGTTGACACGAACAGCGAGTCGATATACGAAATGCCAGCCACCGTGCAGCGAGGCATCATTAGCACGAACGAGCCGGCTATGATGAGCAACAGGAAGCTTGCCGACAGCAGCAGCGATGGATTGGTGTGCTTGCCGGCGAGTTTTACAATGCCGTAGGAGATGTCGACAGCCGAATATGATGCCAGAATAACGTAGAGCACCGTGCGGCTGTAGAGCACGTGCTCGAGTGCTGGAATCCACGGATGCTCTGGATGCGGGTAGACCAGCGGTAGGAGCGTGATCAGGACGGCTGAGTCCACAATCCATTTCACGATGCGCGTGTGCCGTATGGTTAGTCTGTAACGGAACACCAGGTTGAACAGAATGTTGGTGAGGAATGCAATCTGACATCCTTTCAGCACCCTGTTCATCAATCTTGTTTCGGAGGCCGTGTGTTCGAATCCTACATGCAGCAGCAGTTCCACAAGGCAGGTGACGGCGGCCGCAAACGCAATCACCCCAAGCACCGACGCCAGGGCGTCGATGGCCGGGGTGAATCGTGATGTGAATCGCCTGAACCGGGCTGAGGCCACCGCCATGCGGCGGCGCATGTTATGTGAAATTCCGATTGACAAGATTTAAAGCAAAAATGTATTGTTGGTATGTCGTCGGGTTGAGGCTCATTGCGCGGGCGAAAGCTCAAAACCGCAGTTGAGGCCGTCGTAGGAATTGAGCAGTTTGGCTGCCGACTGCAGGGAGGCTCTGCCTGAAACCTGAGCGACGGTGTTGACCAGCTTGATCAGTTTCGAGGCATCGAAAGTCAGGGTGATTTTGCTGCCTACCTTGTCGACGTGGGCGTTCATCTTTCCGAGGGGGAGTTTCTTCACGGCCTTGAAATTGAATACAAAGTCGCCGTTTGCCTCCTCTCCGGCGAGGGCATAGGTGCCGGTGATGGTGATTTTTTTGACTTTGAGCTCGAAAGTGCGGTCCTGATTGAATGTGGCTGTCAGCGAAGTGATGCCTGCCTTTTCGTAGTATGGGGCTATTTTATCGACAATTACGCCTGATGCGGCCGATCCGCCGGCTTTCTGCAGAAAATTGTCGCTTTTGAATGTCACGGCAGGCGCGCTGTATTGCCAGTTGCCCACGAGGTCGTCCTCTCCGACGTTGCTGCTTGTCAGTAGACCTTCGGCCAGGCCCTTCAGGCCGGAAAGGGCCGAGGAGCCGCTGTTGTCGCCCGAACCGCCCTTGGCTTTTTCGGCGGCGCTTTTGAGCAGTTCGGTAATGTCGGGCACTGATGCTGCATGCGTAGACGGCGCGAGCGCCAGAATGAGCAGGCTGACTATCGAGACTAATGTTTTTTTCATGTGCTTGAAGTGTATTTGGTTGTTAGTAGGGTTCGTTGTTTTAGTGTGGTGGCCCGGATATGTGGCTGTCGTCTAAACAATCCGGAATACTTTAATGGCACAAAGTTAACAGAAAAAAATAAATAATGGGGCTCTTTGAGATTAACATAAAATGGCGTAACTTTACCGAAATTTTACACACGCCAATGGGCGTGCTGTGTGCAATTAAAAAGCTGTTTAAGGCTAATGCCTTGGTTTGCAACGGGCTGCGTTTGATGCGCTGATGTTGCTTACGCCAAAGACGTTTAAGCATATTTATGATAAAGAAAGTTGTCACATTTCTTTTTGTGGCGGTTATGTCGGCATTC
>DBFWRP010000333.1:0-2472 GCA_048222005.1 Muribaculaceae bacterium
GTATCAAAATGTACAATGAAGGCACACTTGAAACCCCGCCGTCTATTGAAATTAAGAATACCAGTTTTACTGGAATGACGGAAAAAGCCGCGATTGTGGTTTCCAAGGCGGCTAATGTAACGTTGGACACGGTTGGCGCCACGAATTGCACCAAGGGTCTGCTTCAGAAGGACATTGAAGGCTCGTCAGCCGACCAGAAAGTTACCATCGAGGCCAACGGCACCGGCATCAGCGGTGACTTCAACATCACAGCGAATAAGGCCCAGGAAGCCGCCAAGAACGAGTTCAACATCACAGCCGGTACGTTCCCAGAAGGAATCAACAATGACTACCTTGCGCCTGGTGCAAATTTTGACGCGACCACAGGCGAGGTTAAAATGTCGTATGTTGCCAAAATCGGCGATACCGAGTATCCCACCCTCGCCGACGCCTTTGCGGCCGCAAACAAAATCGGCGACACCGTGATCGAGCTGCTGGACGACATCAATATGACCGGTAAGGACTGGACGCCGGTGAAGGTGGGTGGATACCATGGTCAGGGCGTCATCACCCTGAACGGCAACGGCAAGACCATCACCGGCCTGAGCGCCCCCTTGTTTGCGGGCGGCTTTGCGGGCAAATCCGGCATTGTGATCAAGGATCTGACCATTGCTGATGCGGATATCAACGACACAACGAATGATCAGGGAATCGGCGCATTTATCAACTGCGTGGATTCCATGACTCGAATCGAACTGGATAACTGCCATCTGAAGAACAGCAAAATTGTCAGCACCGGCGGCGCGCGCGTCGGCGGTCTGATCGGCTGGACATCCGGCTATAACAAACCGAACGACGGCCCGGTCGATACCAAGGTCACGCTTACAAACTGCTCCGTCGAGAATGTGACGATTGAGGCGAAGGGCTCTGTCGGCGGCCTGATCGGTCACGCCGGTGCGAATCCCGCCACCTACCACACCATCACGGGCTGCACTGTAAAGGACAGCACTCTGAAGTGCACTGAGACGGGAAAGAGCTGGCGCGTCGGCGATCTGGTCGGCACGGCGAATGTCGGTCAGGTCACCGTTGACGCTGCTACTTCCGCAAGCCAGAATTTCTTGACGCAGGAAAATGCAAGCACCCAAAAGCCCGAAGACAGCATCTTCGGCCGTAAAGAGGTCGGCACAGACGGTCTTATGATCATTGACAACAAGGTCGTTGCCGCCGGTACTGCTTACGGCGATATTGTTAACAAGAACGCCAACGAAGTGCTTGTGGAGGTTTCGAAGGGTCATTGGGTGAAGCCGAAAGAGGATACGGTCGCTATGATCGGGGCAAAGGAGTACCCCACCCTCACCGCCGCCATCGACGAAGCCAACACCGGCGATACCGTCAAGTTGGTGAACAACGTGACCGAAAATGTCACCATCCCCGCGGCCAAGACCATCACGCTCGATCTGAACGGCATGACCTTGACCAACGTGGATGATCACACCATTCTGAACAATGGTAACTTGACCATCATGGGAACGGGTAGGGTTGATAATATTTCTCACGCTAAAGGTGCGCTGTACAATAAGGGAACGGTTGTCATAAATGGCGGTACCTTTGATCGTTCTCGGGAAAACGGCATGAACAAAGGCGAGAGTGGCCAAAATTCTTGGTACACCATCAAGAACGTTGGCACCATGACAATCAATGATGGCGCGACCGTGCAAACTGCTGGGAACAATGCCGCTCTTGGTAAATTCTCCAGCCTTGTTTCTAATGGATACTTTAACGCCAACGACTACAACACTAATAAGGGGCTTGACCAGCCTATCCTGACGATTGATGGCGGTACGTTCCGCGGCGGTTTGAATACGATCAAGAACGATGACCGCGCAAGGTTAACGATCAATGGCGGTACGTTCAGCAACTATTATCAGGCCGTTGTTCAGAATCACAATATTGCAGAGATCACAGGCGGCACCTTTACTGCTGCAAGTGATGCTAACACAGAGACATACGGCATTTACAACTGTGGTTGTGGTGCTGGTATTGATCTTGGTACTCTTACCGTGTCCGGTGGTACGTTCACCGGTGCCACATATGCTGTTGCCGAAGTCAGCAGCCAAAATGCGATTGTGAACATTTCCGGCGGTCAGTTTGCTGGAACAAAGGCTGCGATTATTAAGAGCAGTACGTCTAATGCAACCATCGCCATCTCCGGCGGCACGTTCAGCAGCGATCCGAGCGTTTACGTTGTGGGCAACGGCAACACCAACATCGTCAAGCGTGATGGCAGCGAGGGCGCTTATACCTACACGGTTCTTGCAAAATCCGGTTTGACCTCCGGCGTGTATCTGACAAACCCCTCCGGCGCTTTGGCAAGCAATTACTATGTGAGCAGCACTGCGAACGGTGTCTGGACGGTCAGCTACTCTGCGCCCTACTCCGGCGGCACGTTCAGCAGCGATCCGAGCGTTTACGTTGTGGGCAACGGCAACACCA
>DBFWRP010000334.1:0-6879 GCA_048222005.1 Muribaculaceae bacterium
GGCCAAAAACAAGAAAAGCGTGTAACTCATTGAGCTACACGCTTTCCATTTGATATTGTATTCTTATTTCTCTATGTGCTTATTTCACTTCCTCGAAGTCTACGTCGGTGACGCCGTCGTCGGCAGGGCCGTGACCGGCTGCGCCGCCCTGAGCACCACCCTGGAAGGGCGCGCCCTGCTGGCCGGCTGCACCACCCTGGGCCTGAGCCTGTGCGTTAAGGATATCCTGCTGGGCTGCACCGAATGTGGTCTCGATCTCCTTGATGGCTGCATCGATAGCAGCGAGGTCCTGTGCCTTGTGAGCCTCTTTGAGTTTGGCTACGGCAGCCTCGATGGCAGCCTTCTTGTCGGCGGGAATCTTGTCGCCGAGGTCGGCAAGCTGTTTCTCGGTCTGGAATACGATGGCATCAGCCTGATTGAGTTTGTCGATACGCTCTTTCTCCTTGGCATCGGCAGCGGCATTTGCCTCGGCCTCATCCTTCATACGCTTGATTTCTGCATCGGTCAGACCGCTCGAAGCTTCGATACGGATGCTCTGTTCCTTGCCGGTTGCCTTGTCCTTGGCAGAAACGTTGAGGATACCGTTGGCATCGATTTCAAATGTAACCTCAATCTGAGGTATGCCGCGGGGTGCGGGAGCGATGCCGTCGAGGTGGAATTTGCCGAGGGTCTTGTCATCCTTTGCCATGGGGCGTTCGCCCTGAAGTACGTGGATTTCAACCGAAGGCTGATTGTCGGCAGCTGTAGAGAAGGTCTCGCTCTTGCGGGTAGGAATGGTTGTGTTGGCCTCGATAAGTTTGGTCATCACGCCACCGAGAGTCTCGATACCTACCGACAGAGGCACAACGTCGAGCAGAAGCACATCCTTCACGTCGCCCGAAAGCACACCGCCCTGAATGGCAGCACCTACGGCCACAACTTCGTCAGGATTAACACCTTTCGAAGGAGCCTTGCCGAAGAATTTCTCCACAATGGCCTGAATGGCGGGGATACGGGTCGAACCGCCCACGAGAATAACCTCATCGATATCCGAAGCCTTCAGACCGGCATCCTTCAGAGCCTGCTCGCAGGGAGCGATGGTGGCATTGATGAGCTTGTCGGCAAGCTGTTCGAATTTTGCGCGGGTGAGGGTCTTTACAAGGTGCTTGGGCACACCGTTCACCGGCATGATGTAAGGAAGGTTGATTTCGGTCGAGGTGGTCGACGAAAGCTCGATCTTGGCTTTTTCGGCAGCCTCTTTCAGACGCTGGAGAGCCATGGGGTCCTGACGGAGGTCAACGCCTTCGTCCTTGATGAACTCGTCAGCAAGCCAGTCGATGATCACGTGGTCGAAATCGTCGCCACCAAGGTGTGTATCACCGTTGGTCGACTTCACCTCAAACACACCGTCGCCAAGCTCCAGGATGGAGATATCGAATGTACCGCCACCGAGGTCGAACACCGCGATTTTCTGATCCTTGTTGCTCTTGTCAAGACCGTAAGCCAGCGCGGCTGCGGTAGGCTCGTTCACGATGCGTCGAACCGTAAGACCTGCAATCTCGCCGGCCTCCTTGGTGGCCTGACGCTGAGAATCGTTGAAGTAGGCAGGCACCGTGATAACGGCTTCCTTCACCTCCTGACCCAGATAATCTTCGGCGGTTTTCTTCATTTTCTGAAGAATCATTGCCGAGATTTCCTGAGGAGTGTATTCGCGGCCGTCGATGTCGACACGCGGAGTATTGTTGCTGCTGCGCACCACTTTGTAAGGCACGCGCTCAATTTCTTTCTGAACCTGGTCGAATGTCTCGCCCATGAAGCGTTTGATTGAATAGACTGTACGGCCGGGGTTGGTAATGGCCTGACGTTTTGCGGGATCGCCCACTTTACGTTCGCCACCGTCAACGAATGCCACCACGCTCGGGGTGGTGTTTCTACCCTCGCTGTTGGGGATGACAACGGGATCCTTACCTTCAAGCACTGCAACACACGAGTTGGTTGTACCTAAGTCGATACCTATGATTTTTCCCATAATGATATAAAGTTTTTATTTGTTGTTTTCTGTTTGTTTGGTTGATTTGTGAATACTCTCGAACGGTACGCCCGTCGGCCGGGCATCGCCGCTCGAATTCAAATAGAAAACAAATGTTATGCCAAAAAGGTTGGGGAGCGCTCTAAATTAAAGGTAGCGGCCATGCAGGCTGCCGCACGTGTCAGTTTTGGCAGTTGCATGGCCCGGAAGTGTGACAAATTTGGCAGACGGCACCACTGACATGCCGTCCATATGCATCAGCAGCAGTCAGGCGCCACAAAATGGTGATGGTGCGTGCCGCATTCGTGCAGGGTTCTGTCAACAATCAGATGCCGGTTGGCCATCGTGGAAATCACGCTCAGCTCGTGGCTCACAAGCAGAATGGTGGTGCTCGGCGCAACTTCTTCCAGAATGCCGTAGATCCGCTCCTCGAAATGCTTGTCAAGGTAGCTCAGCGGCTCGTCGAGCACCAGCACGCCTGGGCGTGAAATCAAGGCACGCCCCAACAGCGCACGCTGCAGCTGTCCGCCCGACAGTTCGCCGATCGAAGCACCGGCCTTGTCAGAAAGCTCCACCATACGGAGAATCTCTTCCACACGGGCACTACGGCCGGCAGTGGCCGACAGCCCCGGCGCCATCAGCCCCGACTCCACCACTTCCCTTACAGAGATGGGGAATCGGGCGTCAATCATGTTCTTCTGCGGCAGATAGCCGATAGGCAACCGCTGACACTCGGCCCCGGCGTCGTAATACTTTACCCACCCAGAAGTAGGCTTCAACAATTTCAGTATAATCCGCAGCAACGTTGTCTTTCCACCGCCGTTCGGACCGGTGACTGCCATAAAATCGCCACGGTTCACCACAAGCGACACATCATTGAGAATATCCTTCCCCTGGCGCATCATTCCGATGCCTTCCAGCCTGATAATAGCGTCATTCATAATGATTTTGCAATTGATTGGATAAATTCATCCCTAACCGGGAAAAATCAGTGCGCCGGAGTGGCAATCGCATTCACCACCTTCTCCATCTCTCCCTCCCAGTCGGCACTCATCACATCTATCTCCACAGGCCGGACACCCAGTTCATCAGCCACCGGTGCCGTCTGAGCCGGATTATGCCCCTTGGCCACAAACAAAGCCCCGGCATCATGGCTGCGTGCGTCCTGAATGATATCGCGGAGCCGGAGCGACGAATTCTCCTTATTGTCCACGTTCAGGGCAATCTGACGCAAGCCATATTCACGTGCGAAATAGCTCAACGCCGGATGCCACACCACAAAAGCTGCCCCTTGCTTGCCAGCCATACGCTGCGCCCATACTCCGGACAGGGAGTCCAGCCGCGCCTGCAGCAATCCGCCACGTTCATGATAATAATCAGCACGTTCCGGATTGGCTGCCACAAGAGCGTCGACCACGTTGGCCGCTATGATACGGGCGTTTTCTACCGACGACCACACATGAGGGTCAGCCTCCCCGTGCGCATGCGCAGCTTCATGCCCCTCCCCACCGGCATCGTGATGATGAGCGGCATCATGAGTGCCGTAAATCAGGCCGACACCATCGGCCACCCCGAAGAGAAGGGCGCTCTCGGAACCAGAACCAACAATCCGCCTCTCAAACGGGAGCAGCCCGGTTGTAAGCAACACATCGGCTTCATGCATCTTTTTCATGGCTGCAACGCCAGGCTCGAATGTCTCCGGATCCGCGCCGCGCGGCATCACCACCGAAACGTCCACTGAATCGCCCCCGACGGCGCTCACAAAATAGCGCAGCGGCTCGATACTCACCGCCACTTTTGTACGTCCTGTCGTATCACCCGAATCTCCTGCCACATTGCGGCATCCAGTAACCGACAAAACCGTCAGGACAGCCCCCACAGCAAGCATGATTCCGCCACGTACAACACTGTTCCTTACGCTAATCCGATTATGTCTCATCTTGATTTTCCTGTCATTTATATAACGTGCAATATCCACCGGGCCACCGGAGGCTCAGTGCATTATTTTCAATTTCCGGATGGCTCAAACACAAATTTAACAACAAATTTGGTATCTGGCACCATTTTGTAATCAATGCAATATAAAATTGTGACTAAAATCTATTTTATATATCAGCACTATTTTCTATCTTTGCATTGAATATATCCGGCACCGACCAAAATCCGGACGGTAACTAAAGGGTCTCCAACAATTAATACCACTGAATTATGGCACGATTGAACATCGACAATCTCGACACCAAAATCCTGCAGATGCTGGTCGATAATGGCCGCAAGCCATTCCTTGAGATAGCACGCGAGTGCGGCGTTTCCGGGGCAGCCATCCACCAGCGCATTGCCAAATTGCAGGCAACCAACATTCTTGAAGGGTCTCGCGCTCTTATCAAACCCACCACCTTAGGCTACGACACTTGCGCTTTTGTGGGTGTATTCCTCAAAGAACCCGACAAATTTAACGAATTTGTAGAAAACCTGAAAAACGTACCTGAAGTTGTAGAGTGCCATTTCACCACTGGACAATATGACATGCTGATCAAAATGTACGCCCACGACAACGAGCACCTGCTGCATCTCATCCACGAAAGGCTGCAGCCACTCGGAATCCTGCGCACCGAAACCCTCGTATCATTCCGGGAGGTATTCTCACGCGCCCTTCCAGTCAGCACCGATCCATCCTGAAATTTGCCGCATTGACCATGCGGCAACTAACGCCATAAAAGCAATCAATCTTGTCGATACATCCTCCATAAGGCGGTGTGCCAACTTCCACGGGCGCGCCGCCGTGATTTTATCCCGGCCGTACAGCCCCCGCAACACCCCGACGAATCCGACACCATACCGATCACCACACCACATCAGCATAAATTCAACATCCTTATCCAAACTTTCAGACAAATTTGGGGTTAAAAATTTGGCGGTTGTAATCATTAATTTTTACCTTTGCGATGCTGTACAGACAGGCCTCAGCAACGCCTGTGGTAACGCAACCGCTCTCCTCATTGATTTTTAAAGACAAACACCCCATGATATTCAATTTCAGAATCGTTTCCGACGAAGTCGACAACTTCAAACGTGAAATCAAGATTGACGCCGACGCATCGTTCCTCGACCTCAAAAACGCCATTTGCGACAGCGTGGATTATGACAAGAACGAAATGTCATCCTTTTTCATCTGCTCCGACAACTGGGAAAAAGAGAAAGAGATAACCCTTGAGGACATGGGCAGCGATTCCTCGGAGGACGTCTACCTGATGGAGGACACCCTTCTGTCCGACCTTATCGACGATGAAGGCCAGCGCCTGCTGTTCACGTTCGACTACATGACCGACCGCTCTTTCTACATGGAGATGAAGGAACTTGTCCCCGGCAAGAATCTCAAGGATCCTGTATGCTCGCTGGCCCTCGGCAAAGCGCCCGCCCAGTCGGTCGACCTTGACGAATTCGAGGCCAAGAGCGACGCCAAAGCCAAAGCTGCCGCCGTATCGGCCGCCGACGACATCGACGAAGACTTCTACGGCTCCGAATCGTTCAACGACGACGAGTTCGACATGGAAGGTTTCGACGAAATGACCTTCGACCAGTAACGCGCACCCTCAACCCCTTAAATGGAGCACAACCGCGAACTCGAACTGGCTTGGGAATACGTTGAGCACACCGGCATAAGCATATTCCTTACCGGAAAAGCAGGAACAGGCAAGACCACATTCCTGCGCACCCTCCGCCAGAAAAGCGCCAAAGCCATGATTGTGGTTGCGCCCACAGGCGTGGCAGCCATCAATGCCGGCGGCGCCACCATCCACTCCTTCTTTCAGCTGCCGCTGTCGCCCTACGTACCAGGCAGCGAATACCGCGACAAATTCAACTTCTCGCGCGACAAGCTGCGCATTATCCGCGCGCTCGACCTCCTCGTCATCGACGAGATATCGATGGTGCGTGCCGACCTCCTCGACGCCATCGACAACGCCCTGCGCAAATACCGCCGCAACCCGGCGCCGTTCGGAGGCGTACAGCTCCTCATGATCGGCGACCTCCAGCAGCTCGCCCCGGTGGTCACCCCCGCCGACGAAGCCCTGCTCCGGCCTCACTACGCCACAAACTATTTTTTCGGATCGAAAGCACTGGCGCAGACCCCCTACGTCACAATCGCCCTGCAAAGAGTCTACCGGCAACAGAACCAGCGGTTCATCGAACTGCTCAACAACGTGCGCAACAACACCCTGCAACCGTCCGACCTGTCATTGCTCAACTCCAGGCTCTCACCGGGATTCATCCCGCCACCCGGCAGCGATTTCATCCGCCTCACCACCCACAACCATTCGGCCGACAGCTACAACGCAAGCAGGCTAAAGGCTCTCCGGCAACCCGAAGTCACATTCAATGCCCGAATTTCAGGCACATTCCCTGAATACTCATACCCTACCGCACAGAGCCTTCACCTTAAAGTTGGCGCACAGGTGATGTTCGTACGAAACGACCCTTCGGGCAACCGCCAGTATTTCAACGGCAAGATCGGCCATGTGGTGGCAGCATCCCCACACAGCGTCAGCGTGCTCTGCCCGGGCGAAAGCGAACCCATAGAAGTCAGTCCGCAGACATGGGAAAATGCCCGTTACACCGTTGACGACGTAACCCGACAGATTTCCACCGATATTCTCGGCACCTTCGAGCAGATGCCATTACGGTTGGCCTGGGCTATCACGATTCATAAAAGCCAGGGCCTCACTTTCGAGCACGTGGTCATCGACGCAGGAGCCTCATTCGCTCCCGGACAGGTGTATGTGGCACTTTCACGGTGCAAAACCCTCGAAGGCATCGTGCTTGCCACCCCCATCAGTGCCAACACCCTCAGCTCCGACCCCACGGTATCCAAC
>DBFWRP010000335.1:0-1535 GCA_048222005.1 Muribaculaceae bacterium
GTCCGGCAGAACGGCCTTGGAGCAGTTGAAGGCACCGCCTACATGCACATCGATGACCCGCATAAAGTCGGCGTGGCTCATCTCGATCATGGGCACGCGCTTCATCAGGCCGGCATTGTTTACCAGAATGTCCACAGGGCCCACCTCGGCCTTGATCTTTGCAATCATGGCGTTCACAGCGTCCTCATCGGACACGTCGGCCACATAGCCGTGTGCGTCGATGCCGGCTGCCTTGTATGCTGCAAGGCCCTTTTCAAGGCTTGCTTCGGAAGAGCAGTTGAAGCAGATGGCGGCACCGCACTTGGCCATGCCTTCGGCGATGGAAAAACCGATGCCGTGGGCACCGCCGGTGATCAGAGCCACCTTGCCCTGCAGGTTGAAAGCGGAAAGATCCATGATTTTCTCCTTCTCAAGTTAAATAACCCTCTCAGTCTGCTTCGCAGCCAGCTCCCCCGAAGGGGGAGCTTTTAGATACGTTGAGGAAAGACGGATAAAAACCTCGCCCTTCGGGAGAGGTGGCATCGCGCAGCAATGACGGAGAGGGTTCAAGTTAAATTTTTAGCAAAAAGCCCCGTACCGGTTACCCGGTACGGGGCTTTTGAATGGTGCTTTTTAGCGCAGGTCAGTGGTAGCGATGTTGTCCATGTCGTCAAACTCCATGTTCTCGCCGCCCATTGCCCAGATAAACGTATAGTTCGAGGTGCCTACGCCGCTGTGAATGCTCCAAGAAGGGCTGATGACAGCATCCTCGTTGTGCATCACGATGTGGCGGGTCTGGGTAGGCTCGCCGCACATGTGGAACACCACCTGCCCCTCGGGCAGTTCAAAGTAGGTATAAATTTCCATGCGCCGCTCGTGGGTGTGGCTAGGCATCGTGTTCCAGTTGGAACCGGATTCCAGTTCGGTCATACCCATGCTGAGCTGGCAGGTCTTCAGAACATCCGGGTGGATGAACTGATTGATGGTGCGCTTATTGCAGGTCTCGACGCTGCCCAGAGGACGATGGTTTGCATCGGCCATCTTGATCAGGCGGGTCTCGTAAGAGCAATGTGCGGGAGCGGATACCATGTAGAACTTGGCGGGATGCTCCGGGTCGGCGGAAGCAAAGGTGACTTCCTTGGTGCCCTTGGTGATGTACAGGCAGTCCTTGTAGCCCAGCTCGTACTTCACGCCGTCGGCCACCACGATACCGGTGGAATCCTTGCCGATGTTGAACATGCCGATCTCGCGGCGCTCCAGAAAGTAGTGGGTGCCGAAGTTTGCCCACACATCGATGCCCTTGTCGATGGACACGGTCTCGTGCACCGGCATGCAGCCCAGCGTGACCATACGGTCCACATGGCTGTACACAGCAACGACCTCATCGGCCTTATACAGGCCGGTGATGAGCATTTCGTCCCGCATTTCCTCAGTGGTATAGCGCTTGAAATCCTTCTGGTTGCAGGAGTAGCGGATATCCATTCTGGACTCCTTCCTGCAATTAGCGCTGGATACGGCCGGAACCGTCGCCGCCAGCCAGCTTCTCGACCTCGGAC
>DBFWRP010000336.1:0-1402 GCA_048222005.1 Muribaculaceae bacterium
CTCCGGCACGGAAGAAGCGCACCGCCCCAGTATACTTCTCCAAAAGGAACGGCACGCCGAGCGACACCAAATGCCCCCTGCGGCAAACCACAAGGCGGAACACCACATCGCCCTGCACATTGTCGATACGCACTGTATCTCCCTCAAAACAGCCATATCCCACGGGCACCCACGTCCCACGAGTGGAAAGGCAAAGGTAGACCGTCTCGCCCTCGCGCGGAACAAGGACAAGGCTGTCTACCGGAATGCGCAGGAAGCGGTTGATTCTCCCGGCATAGGCCGCCGTCACGTCTTGCATCAACGGTTCGCGGAACACCGGCGGGACATCTGCCGTGTCACGCCCGCAGGCATCGCGCATCGTCCGGTTCAGGCTGAACGTCTCCCGGTAAACTTTCCCTTTCGGGTCCCAATATGTATCGGCTTTCGCAAACTGTTTCGAGCTTTGGCCGATGGAGGCAAAATAAGTGGAATCCTCACCGTCCACCACGAAATTCCAATAATGCGCCACGTTCTTGTCGCCGCGCATCAGCATCTTGTCGCATCCGCCGGGGATACCTAAGGCACGAAACACATAAGTCACCAAGTCCGTCAGTTCGCGACAGTTACCCGAACGCCACACCACGAGGTCAGGCCCTACCGTAATGCCCGAAGGAAACAAGCCCGTAAAATAAACCGTCCCCACAGACAAGGAATCCATCAAGGCCTGCGCCACGGCCAGCACATCCGTACTGTCTGCCGAGGCACGGATGCTGTCCCACATCGGGTTGTAGCGGTCATAGACCTCCTGCCGCCAGTCGGCAAGCGTCTCCGTCCCCACCCGGTAGGGCAGGATGAATTCCAAGAAATCGGCAAAGGCCACGTTGCGTCCCCATGGTTGCCCGCGCCATACCTCGAAAGCTTGGTCGATATTACGGATAAGGTAATCGGATTTAATAACCTGTACATCATAAACTTTATGGAGGGAATCAGGACAGAAAGCCCCGTCTGCTTCCACCAAGGAGTCGCGGACAAAAGTAGGGCCGCGCCAAGCGCACGGCGGGAACCGCTCGAAATATCGGCGGTACTTCTCCAATTCCTTTCCTGCATAAGCATAATGGCAGGGCATATTCTCTATCAAGAACTGCGCGGCAAGGGATTTCAGGCTGTCACCACGGTAGTGTTCCAACACTTGTTCCAACTCGGAACGGTTCCCGCCTGCCACCTCCAATGCTTCTTCAAGCCGGGATTTTTCCGGATGGCAAGCAAGGAGCACCGCCACGCACATCCCGCCCCACACCACCATCCGCATTTTTACACGATTCATATTCCTTTTGGTTTTAACAAATAACACACGACGTTCCAAAGTTACGATTATCCCTCCAACCACACTTTCGCGTATGTTACATATTTTTCTTGATATGAA
>DBFWRP010000337.1:0-2040 GCA_048222005.1 Muribaculaceae bacterium
CCAGAGGTCAGTATGGTTGCGAGATAGTCGAGGTCGTTGATTATGAAGTTGAGGGTTTTCAGGCGCCCGTCGGCAGCGGGATACATGAAATTGATCATTTCAATGTCGTTTTTCACTACATAATCAATGATGTCGGCGCGTGTGAACATCTTTGGATCCTTACCAAGGAATTTCACCACTTTGTTTTTGGTCAATTCGATTGTATTCATGCTTTAAATTTAGGTATTAGATTGGATACGAAATTTACAGCCTTTGTCAGGCATCGAGAACAATCTCGCCGAAGAATTGCGGCTGGTGGAAATCCGGATTGTCTGTATGAATGGGTGTCCAGCTTAGATAGTGTGGCTGGGATGTGGCGGAGGCGCATTTATTGAAATTCCCTTTCATTACAATCGGAGTGTCGGCAGAGTGTAGTCCGAGAATGTCGAGCGGGATGGCTGCCACTATGCTCCAGATGAACGAACCTTCCACTTCCTCAAAAGGCCGTGTGCCCACCGATGCATACCGACGGATTCTGGCAAGAGTTTCCTTGTCCAGGGGGGTGCATTGTCCGGCCGATGTGCAGCGGGCGGAATTCAGTGTTCCAACGCAATTGAACTCAAATGTGAAGTATGTGTCGGAATCCGGATCGGGCTGTACGTAGAATTCCACGCACGAATCCTCGCTTACAGGCGAATTGTCGGTGAAATTCACGGCCCGCAGGTAATTGCACCGCACCAGGAAGTCAAGATAGATGCAGCTGTCCGTATGGGCGGCCGTCACCACAGTCAGTGGGCGGTAGGGGTATTCCGAAGGCCAGTTGAGCGACTCGACCGAGAATCGGGCACCTCCGTCCTCCAGGGCATTGGCAACCTCCTGAAGCGACAGGCTGTCGAGCTGAGGCATGAGCGGTATGTTAAGCTGATTATTCATTTGTTGGAGATGTGTTTGTTTTGGCGCGATGCGCGCAACTGTTCCCGGCACCGTCAGTGTGGTGTTAAAGAGAAATATAACCTGCCACACCTTTGTATAGCCCCACAAGAGCCATGATGAACAGGATGCCGGCTACAATGCGGTTGAAAATCCACAGTGACCTGACATTGAAGTGCGACCGCGCTTTATTGACGAAATATGTTATGACCCACCACCACAGAAGCGCGCCTCCTACAATGGCGCCGTAGCCTGCGATGTAATGGTAGTATTGGAACTCAGGCAGAAGGAAGTTGAAGCGGGCAAATAATCCGATGATGAAGAATATAATCAGCGGATTGGCGAAAGTGAACAGGAATCCGGTGCCGAAATCTTTCCAGAACGATTCCGCACCCACATCTGGCTTCTTCAGCGATGCAGTGGGATTTTTTTTGAACAGATAGAACGCAAATCCGATGAGCACGATGCTGCCGACAATCTGCAGGAGCATCTGGCGGGAGGTGACGAAATCTGTGACAAAGCTCATCCCGAGTCCGGTGAGAAGGCTGTAGGTAAGGTCGGACAGCGCAGCGCCGACACCGGTGAAAAATGCTTGTCGCCGTCCCTTGTTGAGCGTCCGTTGAATCACGAGCATGCCGATCGGCCCCATAGGCGCCGACATAAGCACGCCTATGAGCAGTCCGGAACTCATGATGTTCAAAAAATGCTCCATCAAACAGACAAGATAAAAAAGGTTGCCTCGCAGGGCGGGCGAATTGCAAATTTAATGTTTTTCCATCGTTCCACAAGCCTCCGGGCCATGTTTTTGTTGTCGTCCCACGGATAAATATCGCGGAAAAGTCGGGTGTGCTATCAGAATATAATGGCAGTAATGGCGTAAATAAAACCTCCGTGCATGTAATAAAGGCGATGCGCCGTTGCGGACGCATCGCCTTTATCTGTTATGGGAATCGGTCTGTGGGAGAAAACCGTAGACCTATGGGATGGATCAATTTCAGTTTTATCGTTGTTCGAATCAGGGCTCGGAAGCTGCCACTTCGGCTTCTGTGTTGGCCGAGGATTCCTCAACGTCGGCAATCACCTCGGCAGGGGCAACTGCGGCTGTAGCGTCAGTGTTGGTGTCGTTCTTCA
>DBFWRP010000338.1:0-6077 GCA_048222005.1 Muribaculaceae bacterium
CAAATGCACTTGAGAAGCTGCATAGAAAGAATCTTGACTTGATAGTGCTCAATTCACTTAACGACAAGGGCGCCGGTTTCGGAACAGACACAAACCGCATCACCATTTTCGACTGCAACGGTGCTTCGCGCACCTTTCCCCTCAAACAGAAGTCGGAAGTCGCAGCAGACATTCTCTCGGCTATTTCGCGATATGCACAGCAATGAGATGAGTGATTTACGGATTCCGACTCAGCCATACAGACGCATTACATTTCACTCAATATGACAAAATACCTGAAACACATATCGGCCATCGCCCCACTCATTATTTTATGGATATGTTGCGGGACGGCAGAAGCTCAGGAACTCAATTGCGAGGTGACAATCAACACCGACCAACTGCAGAATGTAAGCAAGGATGTGTTCCAGACGCTGCAGGAATCCATCACGGAATACATGAATTCCAATCATTTCACCAACGACCAGTATGCCGTCAACGAACGGATTGACTGCCGCATTTTTCTGACTGTGGCGGAATACACCGATAACGTCATAAAAGGAGACCTCCAGGTGCAATCCACCCGACCGGTCTACAACAGCACATACACCACCACCCTGCTCAACTTCAAAGACTCCAATGTGGAATTCTCCTATCAGCAGGGAGAGCCGCTGAATTTCACCGTCAATACGATGGAGAATCAGCTGACAGCCATCCTGAATTTCTATGCCTATTTCATAATAGCGCTTGACCGCGACAGCTTCGCTCCAAACGGCGGTGACGAGGCTTTTGAACGGCTGAAAATGATTGTGCAGATGGCACAGTCGTCGGGCGAAGGCGGATGGAAAGCTTTCGAGGATAAAAAAAACCGTTCTGCTCTGCTTGGCGCATTCACGGAACCATCAACCTCGGCCACACGTTCGCTGCTCTACAACTATCACCGCAAAGGGCTTGACGAAATGTTCCTTGCTCCCGACAAAGGTCGCGCACAGATCACCGAATCCCTTTCGGTGCTTCAGAAAGTGTATGACATTGACCCGATGAATGTAGCCCTGTCGCTGTTCAAGGATGCCAAGCTTGACGAACTTGTAAACATCTACTCGAAAGCATCGCAGACTGAGCGTGAAACAGTGGCCACACTGCTTACGCCGCTGTATCCCACCGAAATGAAACGCATAAACCAGATTAAGGCAGGATCGCAGAAATGATTAAAACGCTCCACATATCCAATTATGCCCTGATTGACCGCATAGACATAACATTCTTCCCGGGGCTTAACATCATCACAGGTGAGACTGGTGCCGGAAAATCAATCATACTCGGTGCCCTCGGCCTCCTGCTCGGCGGTAGAGCGGACACCAAGGTGGTGCGTGACCCGAATGTAAAATCTGTCATCGAGGCAACCTTCTCGGCTGGCGGCTACACATCGCTGCAGCAATTCTGCGAGGAAAACGATATAGACTGGGACGACGACACGGTGATTCTGCGCCGCGAAATCAGCACTACCGGCCGCTCCAGAGCGTTTATCAACGATTCTCCGGTAAATCTCACACAGTTGCAGACTGCCGGACTGTTTCTTATCGACATACATTCGCAACATCAGAACCTGCTGCTTGCATCACCTCCCTATCAGCTGCAGGTCATTGACTCTGTTGCCGGCAATGCCGCACTCAACGAAGAATTCCATTCCCTCTACAACTCATACCGGCAAGCCCTCCGACAATACAAACAGGAGCGCATCGCACTGGATAAGGCTCGAACGAACGAAGAGTTTCTGCGCTATCAGTACGACATGCTGGTTAATGCCTCGCTGCAGCCCGGCGAACTTGAAGAACTGGAGAACGAACGCAAGCTGCTTGCCAACATGGCTCAAGTGAAAGCATCGCTGCAGCTCATCGGCGAAGCACTGACCGACGGTGACACAAATGCCGACGACCTTGTGCGCGAAGCTGCTGCCGAAGCATCGCAGGTAGCTTCGTATGTCGACGACGGAGAAAATCTGGCCGAGCGCCTGGAGGCACTTCGGGTGGAATTGCGCGATATTGCCGCCACATTCGCCGATGCCGACGGGGCCCTCAGCGATGATCCGGCCAGACTTGACGAGGTTGAGGAACGGCTCAATCTGCTTTACGACCTCCTACGCCGGCAGCAGGCGGAAACTATTGAACAACTCATTGACATACGCGACCGCCTCGCCAGCGAAATCAAGGCCATAGACCTTGGTGACGAGGGGCTGCAGAAAAGTGAGACCGCTGCCAAAAAGGCCAAACGTGCAGCCATGGAGAAGGCCGAGGAACTTTCGGCATCACGCAAGGCTGCAGCCCAACTGTTTGCCGCCGACCTCAAGGAGCGCGCCACGCCCCTCGGAATGAAAAATCTGCAGGTGGAAATTTCAATAAAGCCTGTGCAGCTTTCGGCAACAGGTATCGATGCCATCGAGTTCCTTTTCGCATTCAACAAGAACCAGCCACTAATGCCCGTTGGAAGCACGGCTTCGGGCGGTGAGATTTCACGCCTGATGCTCTCGATAAAATCGCTGGTAGCGCATAAAATGCAGCTGCCGTCGATTGTATTCGACGAGGTGGATACCGGTGTTTCAGGCGATGTGGCTCACCGCATGGGTGCATTGATGAAAAATATTTCCGAAAACATCCAGGTGATAGCCATAACACACCTTCCTCAGGTGGCCGCCAAGGGAAATGCCCATTTCAGGGTGTTCAAGACAGACACCGACAGCTCCACCATTACGCGCATAGAGCTGCTTTCTCCAGAAAACAGGATTGCGGAAATAGCCCAGATGCTCTCCGGATCGACTATCGACCAGGCTGCACTCGCCAATGCACGCGCACTGATTGACAACGCCTAAACAAAACTGAAAAATGCTTGAAAAGAATGATTATATCTACGGCATCCGTGCCGTGATTGAAGCCGCAGAAGCCGGAAAGGAATTTGACAAGGTGCTTATATCAAACACGCTTCAGAGCGCCCTCGCGCCTGAACTTATGACGGCATTGAAATCCCGCGGCATCCTCATACAGAAAGTGCCGGTAGAAAAAATCGACCGCATCACACGTCGCAACCATCAGGGGGTACTCGCCATTCTGTCGGCAGTGTCCTACTGTTCGCTTGCCACACTGGTGCCGACCCTGTTTGAAGAGGGGAAAACGCCGCTGATCGTCATGCTCGATGGTGTTACTGACGTGCGCAACTTCGGAGCGATAGCCCGTACATGCGAGTGCGCCGGAGTAGACGCAATGGTCATAGCTCGTCGCGGAGGCGCATCTGTCACGGCAGATGCCATGAAAACTTCGGCCGGAGCACTCGCCTATCTGCCCATCTGCAGGGAGAACAGCATTATCAATGCCGTGAAATTTCTGCGCGACTGCGGATTCCAGATTGTGGCCGCCACTGAAAAATCCGACATACCCTACACCCGCGCTGATTTCACATTGCCCACCGCCATCGTGATGGGTGCGGAGGACACCGGTATAAGCGAGGATGTGCTTCGCTTTTCAACAGCCAGAGTAGCCATTCCGGAACGTGGGCACATCTCGTCGCTCAACGTGTCGGTGGCAGCCGGAGTGATGATTTATGAAGCGGTTCGTCAAAGAACCATTTAATTTTATCACTTTTCCGCCCGAATTTCTTACTGGCAAATTTGGAGTTTCATCAAATTGAGCTATATTTGCATGTGAACTCCCGATGGGAGTCCGCAAGTTAAAATCTTCAAACAATACTAACAACCAAAGCACATGAAGAAACACAATTTCTATGCAGGGCCTTCCATTCTTAGTCCCTACACGATCCAGAACACGGCTGACGCAGTTATCAACTTCGCCGACACCGGTTTAAGTATCCTCGAAGTTTCGCACAGGTCGAAAGAATTCCAGGCAGTAATGGACGAAGCCCGCGCTTTGGTGAAAGAACTCCTCGACATTCCTGAAGGCTACAGCGTGCTGTTCCTCGGTGGCGGCGCAAGCCTGCAGTTCGCCATGGTTCCCTACAACCTGCTTGCAACCAAAGCCGCTTATCTCGACACAGGCGTATGGGCTCACAAAGCCGTTAAAGAAGCAAAACTGTTCGGCGAAGTCGATGTTGTGGCATCGAGCGAGGATCGCAATTACAACTACATCCCGCGTGATTACACCATCCCCACCGATGTAGACTACTTCCATATCACAACCAACAACACCATCTACGGTACTGAAATCCGCAAGGATCCCGATTCGCCCGTACGCATGGTTGCCGATATGTCCAGCGACATTTTCTCACGTCCGGTGGATGTAAGCAAATACGACATCATCTACGCCGGCGCACAGAAAAACCTCGCTCCCGCCGGTGCAACCCTGATTATCGTACGTGAGGATGCACTCGGCCATGTGTCGCGTCCCATCCCCACCATGCTCAACTACAAGACCCACATCGACAAGGATTCGATGTTCAACACTCCCCCTGTGCTTCCCATTTTCAGCGCACTCCAGACACTGCGCTACTATAAGGAAGTGGGCGGTGTGACAGAGCTTGAGAAGCGCGACCTCGCCAAGGCTGCCCGTCTGTACGAGGCTATCGATGCAAGCCCCATCTTCGAAGCTACTGTTCCCAACCACGAGGACCGCTCGATCATGAACGTATGCTTCGTGATGAAACCCGAATATAAGGAACTTGAGAAAGCATTCATGGACTTCGCTGCCACCAAGGGCATCGTAGGTATCAAGGGCCACCGTTCGGTAGGCGGCTTCCGCGCATCCCTCTACAATGCCCTCCCCATGGAGAGCGTGGATGTGCTTGTTGCAGCCATGAAAGAGTTTGCCGCCAAGGCATAATAGAATAACAACCCAAACTAAACTCATTTGCAATGAAAGTTCTGGTTGCTACAGAAAAACCGTTCGCAGCAGTTGCTGTCGACGGAATCAAGAAAGTGGTTGAAGATGCCGGTTACGAACTCGCACTTCTTGAGAAATACACTTCAAAGGCCGAACTGCTTGATGCAGTCGCCACTGCCGACGCCCTCATTGTGCGCAGCGACAAAGTTGACGCCGAAGTGCTTGACGCTGCAAAACAGCTGAAGATTGTGGTGCGTGCCGGTGCCGGTTACGACAACGTCGACCTTGCTGCCGCCACTGCTCATAACGTGTGTGTTGAGAATACGCCGGGTCAGAACTCCAATGCCGTGGCCGAACTTGTGTTCGGCATGGCAGTGATGGCTGTGCGCAACATGTACAACGGCACCTCCGGCTCGGAACTGAAGGACAAATCGCTCGGTATCCATGCATTCGGTCAGGTGGGCCGCAATGTGGCCCGCATAGCCAAGGGCTTCGGCATGAATGTGAGCGCACTCGACCCCTATTGCCCCGCAGAGGTGATGGCTGCAGCCGATGTGACCCGCGTTGAATCAGTTGAAGACCTCTACAAGAACAACAAGGTTGTTTCGCTTCATATCCCCGCTACCGACGAGACACGCAAATCGGTAGGTTTCGATCTGGTGACACTGCTGCCGAAAGGCGGCCTGCTCATCAACACCGCCCGCAAGGAGGTGATTGACGAGGAAGGCCTGTGCAAGGCTCTGCGCGAACGTCCCGACCTGAAATACGTGGCCGACGTGCGTCCCGACAATGCCGAGGCCATGGAAACTGAATTTGCAGGCCGAGTGTTCTTCACCCCCAAGAAAATGGGTGCGCAGACCTCCGAGGCGAACATCAATGCCGGAATAGCAGCCGCCAATCAGGTGGTAGCGTTCCTGCGCGACGGGGTTGACCGTTTCCGCGTCAACAAATAAGTGGCGCGTTCCTGTGGAAGCAACCACACCGGTTGTTCCCGATAAGTTGTCATTTATGACGTAAACCTTATGCTGAATACTGATAAATGGACTTGCCGCCATGCGGCGCTTGCGCTTGCGGCTTTCGGTGTTGAGAGTGTTGTCACCTCACCCGGGAGCCGCAATGCTCCGTTGTTAATGGCCGTGTCGAGACACGGCGGATTAATGACGCTTTCGGTTGTCGACGAACGGTCGGCAGCGTTCATCGCACTGGGTATCGCCGAGATTTCACAGCGCCCGGTGGCGTTGATATGCCCTTCAGGAACCGCACTGCTCAATTATG
>DBFWRP010000339.1:0-5620 GCA_048222005.1 Muribaculaceae bacterium
GCACAAAGTTACAAAAACTATTGGAATAAGTGGCAAAAATTGCTGAAAATTTTCCATAATAGCCCCCAGACGCCCCACAGCGGGGATTGCCCACATGTTTTTAAACATGTTTTCAATAGGATTAACGAATAGCGGAGCGCCCTATGGGGTATAATATCACACGGGATAGGGATATTCTATGTGGTGCAGGAACAGCGGTGAGCCGGGCATCGAGGTCCCGGCGGCACACCGGTCGCGGCGTGCTATGACATCGGCGAATCCGGCCTCCGAGAGCTTTCCGCGCCCCACATCGACAAGCGTTCCGACAACGGCACGCACCATGTTGCGCAGAAAACGGTCGGCAGTTATCTCGAACACCCACTGCGGCGAGCCCGGGAATGCCGATTCAGCACCATCAAGCCGCCTCCATTCAGCCTTGGTGACGCGACATATGTTGGTCTTGACATCGGTGTGCAGCTTGGCGAACGACGTGAAGTCAGACACCTCGAGCAACTGGCGGGCAGCACGGTTCATGGCCTCGAAATCGAGTGTGGGCGGAGCCTGCCAGGACAAGCCCTGCACAAACGGATTGCGCCCCACATGTGCGAAATAGCGGTAGGTGCGCGCCACGGCATCGAAGCGGGCATGCGCAGTCGGGTGCACCGGATGCACCCAACGCACGGCGATATTGGGTCCGAGCAGACTGTTGAGAGCCCGCACAAGCGGCGTGTCGTCGGTAACGGTGTCGTTGAGGTCGGCATGGGCAATCATCATCGAGGCATTCACCCCGGCGTCGGTGCGGCCGGCCCCCACCACCTCAACCTTGCGGCGCTGAAGGGTGGACAAAGCCTCCTCCAGCCGCTGCTGCACGCTCACGGCATTGGGTTGCGTCTGCCACCCGTGGAATGAAGCGCCCAGATAAGCGAGGTTGATGAAATGCCTTTGCATGTGCGGTGCCTTGTATATTGCGTCCTTTCGGGATTTTCACAAACAAATATTGCTCAGTCCTTCTCCAGATAGGTGTAACCGTAAAGACCCGAACGGTAGTTGCTGAGGAATTCACGCCCCTCTTCAGGGGTGATCTTACCCTCTTTCATGGCCTTGGTAACCCATGTCTCCACGTTGCGCACGAGGCGTTTGGAGCTGTACTGCACGTAGTCGAGCACCTCGGCCACCGTCTCGCCGTCGATCACCTGGTCTATCTCATAGCGATCTTTGTAGCAGGATATATGCACGGCGTTGGTGTCGCCGAAGAGATTGTGCATATCGCCAAGAATCTCCTGATATGCACCCACAAGGAAGAAACCGATGTAGTAGGGTTCGCCGGGACGCAACGGATGCACCGGAAGCGCCGAGGATGTGCCCTGCGGCGACACGAATGTGGATATTTTTCCGTCGGAGTCGCATGTCATGTCCTGAAGTGTGGCCATGCGCGTGGGCTTCTCGTCAAGACGCGAAATGGGGAGAACCGGGAACACCTGGTCAACCGCCCATGCATCGGGAAGCGACTGGAACAGCGAGAAATTGCAGAAGTATTTGTCGGGGAGCATCTTCGACACCTTGCGCAGCTCCTCCGGCGGATGCTTCATCTGCGAGGCGATGGATCCCACCTCGCGGGCAATCTCCCAGAAAAGCTTTTCGGCCAAAGCGCGGTTGCGGAGGTCGATTATTCCGAGCGAGTACATCTCAAGCACCTCTTCGCGTATCTGCATGGCGTCGTGCCAGCTTTCAAAGATGCGCTGCTGGTCAATCTTGTCCCATATGTCGTAAAGCTCCTTTACCAGCTCATGCTCGTCGCCTTTCAGTTCCTCCGACTCTTTCCATCCGGGGAGCGATGTGGTCTCGAGCACTTCGGTTATGAGTACCGAATGGTGGGCCGACAGGGAGCGTCCGCTCTCGGTAATGATGTCGGGCTGCGGCAGATTGTTCTTCTCGCACACGTCGACAATCGAGAAGATGGCATCGTTGGCATACTCCTGTATGGAGTAGTTCATTGAGCTTTCGCCGGCGCTCGAGCGGGTTCCGTCATAGTCTACCCCCAGGCCGCCGCCGATGTCAACATACTGCAGGTCGAAGCCCATCTTCTCAAGCTGCACGTAGAACTGCATGGCCTCGCGCAGAGCGTTCTTGATGCGGCGTATCTTCGTAATCTGGCTGCCTATATGGAAATGAATGAGCTTCAACCACGAAGTCATGTCATGCTTTTCGAGATAGTCGATGGCCTCGAGCAGTTCCGACGAGTTCAGTCCGAACTTCGAGCTGTCGCCGCCCGATTCCTCCCACTTGCCCGAACCGGAATTGGCCAGCTTGATGCGTATGCCTATGGAGGGGGTGATGTTGAGACGCTTGGCAGCTTCGTAGATGATACGCAGCTCGTTGAGTTTCTCTACCACGAGAATCACCCTGCGGCCCATCTTGTTGGCCAGCAGCGCGAGTTCCACATAATTCTCGTCCTTGTATCCGTTGCAGATTATGATGGCATTCTCGTTGATGTTGGTGGCAAGCACGGCATGCAGCTCGGGCTTGGAGCCGGCCTCCAGACCGATGTTGAACTTCTTGCCGTGGCTCACAATCTCCTCGACCACCGGACGCATCTGGTTCACCTTGATGGGATAAACCAGGAAATTACGGCCCTTGTAGCCGTACTGTTCGGCGGCACGTTTGAAGCAATTGTGGATTTTCTCGACACGGTTGTCGAGAATATCGGGGAAACGGAGCAGCACCGGCGGAGTGATGTCCTTCACCTGCAGTTCGTCAAGCACATCACGCAGATCCACGGGCATCAGTCCCGGACGTGGGGTCACACAGATGTTTCCCTTCTCGTTTATAGAAAAATACTGACGGCCCCAGCCCCCAATATTGTATAGCTCGGCGCTATCCTCAACTCGCCATTTTCTCATTTCTACGATTATGGATATTTACTGAACGGCCTGTAAAAGCTACATTCATAGGTTAACAGAACTGCAAATTTACTCAAAATTATTGACTGTCGGTTCAAAATGGCTAACTTTGTGTAAGGAACATGCCAAAAATCAACCGCAACAGATATGAATGAACGCCGTTACGCGCCGCTGGGTTCAATTTCCATGGCGGCTATGCTGCTGCTTTTGCTCTGCGCCTCATGCCGCAAAGCTCCTGAATGGAGGCTCGCGCAGGGAGCCGTGTGGAACACCACCTACCGCATTGTCTACCATTCGCCCGAGGACTTGTCTGATTCCATTCAGGCCGTCATGAGCGCCATCGAGATGTCGTTGTCGCCCTTCAACGAGCATTCCCTCATTTCAAGAATCAACCGCAACGAGACCGACAGCACGGATGCGTTGATCGACACCGTGTTCGCCATCTCTCAGGAAGTGAGCCACGCCACCGGCGGACGTTTCGACCCTACAGTGTCGCCACTTGTCAACCTCTGGGGCTTCGGCTACGACCGGCATGCGCGTCAGGTCATGGAGCAAGCCGGCGATTCGCCCGACTTCGTGGTTCCACGCGAGAACATCGACAGCGCCTTGCTCCTTGTCGGCATCGGCGACTGTCGCATCGACAATCACAGGATTGTAAAGAAGCATCCGTCGACAACGTTCAATTTCAGCGCCGTAACCAAGGGTTTCGGCTGCGACATGATCGCCGACATGCTGCACCGCAACGGATCGGAAAATCACATGGTGGAAATCGGCGGCGAGATAGCCCTTGACGGCCATAATCCCGAAGGGGAAGCATGGCGCATACAGATTGACACCCCTCAGCCCGACGAATCGGGCATACCGCATCACGAAGCACTGCAGATTGTGCGGCTCACCGGGCGGCATGGAGTGGCCACATCGGGCAATTACCGCAACTTCCACACCACAGCACGCTATGGCCGTATAGGCCATACCATCGACCCCGTAAGCGGCATGCCGGTGCACACCGACGTCGCCTCGGCCACCATCATAGCCCCGACGGCCGCTTTGGCCGATGCATGGGCAACAGCCTGCATGGCATCGGATGCCGACAGTGCCCTCATGGCCGTAAACTCAACCGACGGGATAGAATGCCTTCTGGTGAAAATCACACCTGATTCCACCTTCACCACCCTCCCTTCCGCCAACTTCCCATCAAAGTAACCTGTCATCAAACATATATCCGAATATGTTTTTAACCATTCTCATAGTCTGTGCCATATATTCCCTCTGCATGACGCCGATAGCGAGGGCTATCAGGAAACGAGTAAAAAACAAATGGCTCACGCTGTTTCTGAATTTCATAATCAGCATGGCCATTTTCTTACTTTTGTACGGTATAGCCGCTATGTGCGGTTACAGCATCTGGGACTGACCGTTAACCGATGCCCGGGAAAAACCTCCGGGCAGCCGGATCACTCGGTGACGTCGCCGTAGCGGAAAGCCAGATCCTCGGGCGATTCGTGGTCGTCATCGTCATCATCCCAGTCATATTCGGCATCGAAGCCGTCATCCTCCACTTCGGCGAATTCATCGTCATCGTCGGGCGACGGTTCGTTCTCGAAAATAAACTCATCCTCCTCGCGCAGGCGGTGATGGCCGTCGAGCGGACGGTGGGTAATCGGTATCTCCTCAATGCGGTTGGCATCGTCGGTGATGGCTTTCCACAGGGCATCTTTCAGTTCGGTTATCCCCTCGCCGGTAACGGAGGAGATAAACACCGTGGGAAGGTCGGTGGGAAGCGTGGGGCGTATCTCGGCTTTCAGCTCATCGTCGAGCATGTCGCTTTTCGAGATGGCAAGCACGCGCTGCTTGTCCATCAGCTGCGGATTGAAGCGGCGCAATTCCTCGAGCAGCACTTCATACTGGGTCTTGATATCATCGGCATCGGCAGGCACCATGAAAAGCAGCACGGCATTGCGCTCTATATGCCGCAGGAAGCGGAGCCCAAGCCCCCTCCCCTCGCTCGCACCTTCAATGATGCCGGGAATGTCGGCCATCACGAACGAGCGGTTGCCGCGATAGTCCACAATGCCGAGCTGCGGCTCCATTGTGGTGAAGGGGTAATCGGCAATCTTAGGGCGTGCCGCCGACACAGCCGACAGCAGCGTGGATTTCCCGGCATTGGGGAACCCGACGAGCCCGACGTCGGCAAGCAGTTTAAGTTCCAGAATCACGGCTTTCTCAATGGCCGGTTCACCCGGCTGGGCATAGCGCGGCGTGCGGTTGGTGGCCGATTTGAAATGCCAGTTGCCAAGACCGCCACGGCCACCACGGAGCAGTTTTACCTCCTGCCCGTCGTCGGTCACCTCACAGAGATAGCGGCCGGTGTCAGCCTCGAACACCACTGTGCCGCAGGGCACCTCTATCACCTTGTCCTCGCCATCCTTGCCGAAACTGCGCCCGGCACCGCCGCTCTGGCCGTTGGTGGCAAACACATGACGGCTGTACTTGAGCGGGAGCAACGTCCACATGTTTTTGTTGCCGCGCAGAATCACATGGCCGCCTCGGCCACCGTCGCCTCCGTCAGGACCACCCTTGGGTACATATTTGGCGCGATGGAAATGCATTGAGCCTGCACCTCCCTTGCCCGAACGGCAAAGGATTTTCACATAATCTATAAAGTTGGAATCTGCCATGATTCTATGTTTAAATATATTATATTATCATCTGATTGTAGGGACATGCCTTTGGCATGTGAA
>DBFWRP010000034.1:0-4106 GCA_048222005.1 Muribaculaceae bacterium
AAGCCCCCCTGCCCGGCGTAGTCCTTGACATCAACGTCACCGTGGGACAGGCAGTGAAGGCCACCGACCAGGTCGTCGTGCTCGAAGCCATGAAGATGGAAAACTCCATCCGTGCAGGCGTTGACGGCACCGTGAAGTCTATCGACGTGAACAAAGGCGACTCGGTTCTCGAAGGAGCCGTGCTCATCACCATAGCCTGAGACAAACAGGTGTGATTGACCCACAAGATAAACCACATCTACCGCTTAATAATCCCAATCGGTTGGAGTCAACAGCTCTGACCGTCCTAATACCATCAGAATGAACGATTTTGGATCATTTATGGCCGGCAACATCGGCCAGTTCTGGGAACTGACCGGTTTTGCCAATGCCACTTGGCAGCACCTTGTGATGCTTGCTGTGGGCCTCTTCTTCATATGGCTCGCCATCAAGAAAGACTTCGAGCCCATGCTGCTGGTGCCCATAGGCTTCGGCATGCTCATCGGCAACATCCCCTTCAATCCCGACGCCGGACTTGAAATCGGCATATACGAAGAAGGCTCCGTGCTGAACATCCTCTACAACGGCGTGTCGGCCGGCTGGTATCCCCCCCTGATTTTCTTAGGCATCGGAGCCATGACCGACTTCACGGCACTGATCGCCAACCCAAAACTCATGTTGGTGGGCGCCGCCGCCCAGTTTGGCATCTTCGGGGCATACATGGTAGCCCTGCTGCTCGGCTTCATGCCAGACCAGGCAGGAGCGATCGCCATCATCGGTGGAGCCGACGGCCCCACGGCCATCTTCCTCTCCTCAAAGCTGGCCCCCAACCTCATGGGCGCGATCGCCGTGTCAGCCTACAGCTACATGGCCCTCGTGCCGGTGATACAGCCCCCGATCATGCGCCTGCTCACCACCAAGAAAGAACGCGTGATAAAGATGAAACCGGCAAGAGCCGTCGCCCAAAGCGAGAAAATCATCTTCCCGATAGTCGGATTACTGCTGACATGCTTCGTCGTTCCCTCCGGCATTCCTCTGTTGGGCATGCTCTTCTTCGGCAACCTCCTCAGGGAGTGCGGCGTGACAACCCGACTGGCCAAGACAGCGTCAAACGCACTGACAGACATTGTCACCATCCTGTTGGGAATGACAGTGGGAGCATCGACCCAGGCATCCACATTCCTGACAAAAGAGACGATTTTCATCTTCGCTCTCGGTTTCATGGCGTTCATCATCGCCTCAGCGTCAGGTGTGCTGTTTGTGAAATTCTTCAACCTATTCCTCCCTGCGGCCAAGAAGATCAATCCACTTATCGGCAACGCCGGAGTCTCAGCCGTGCCAATGTCGAGCCGCATTTCCAACAACCTCGGTCTGGAATACGATCCTTCAAACTACCTGCTGATGCACGCCATGGGGCCAAACGTGGCCGGCGTGATAGGCTCGGCGGTAGCCGCAGGTGTCCTCCTTGGCTTCCTTGCCTGACGACAGCAGACACCTCCCATCAACATCCATAATCGGGCCCATCGCCCGTTCTTCAATAAAGCCGAAGCTACCTTCGGCTTTATTTTTTTGCAAATACGACAGTGAGACGCTCCACAACACTACAGCGCATACGAAAAACTTCCACCCTCACGGGCGGAAGCCATCATATTGAAACTTTAATGAAAGGGGCGCGGCGGATTGAATTTGTTACCCCAAATAATCCTTTTCATTGAAGCGGCATCTTCATCCGCGCCCCACTGACTGCTGTCTAAAGGACTTCTATTCCTTTAACTCAACAACCGGATTGTAAATCGCCGTCAAGTTCTCACTGACGTTGTCACACTAATCATAAACCAAATACCAGATTAATCCTTCTGTCTTCTATTTAATCCTTCTGTCTTCTATGCATGTTTTTATGATCATTATTGCCCCTGTCATATTATTTCCATATCTGCAAATTTACGAAAAACCATAGTCAAGGCATAAAAAACATCGCCGGAAAACCTAACATCCCCGCATCATAGCAAGCTGTATATCAACATATTGCATCTTTCAGCAACTTAAAAATCTAACATCCTTGCAACAGCCTGAATATCATCGGCTTGCACCTACCTTACATTCCATGGCAAAACAACACTGATTATCAATCAATTAGTTTCTGAAATCACAAAACAATCCTACAACCGCCACCCACTCCGGGAAATTCAAGCATCACAGCCATGAGAACAGCTGCCACACATCAACATACCAGCAACACTCCCGCCTGCCATCGATTCTGCCGCCCGACAATGGACACCACCGCGCAAGCCGGCAATCAGAAACCATGAAATTTTTCATTTTGCCAGGGAGAATGATAGGATATTTTTGTTAACTTTGCAACAATTCGTGACTCTCGGTGGTTTTATTATCAAACACCTGTTTTACTCTCTGCATCAAAGACCTCCTCTCACGGCTTCGAGGAACAAAAGAACTACCTAAGACCGGGCCACATTCCCGATTTTATCTGGAGCTTTAAATCTATAAACGGTATGATCCAAAAGAAAGTCATAGATTCGATATACAAGAAGTTCAAGAAACGCCCGGCCTCTCCCGACGAGCTTGACATCCCACTGTTGTTTGAGAAAGTCCCTCTGGAAACAGCCATCGAAATTGACGGCGACCGCCTTGTGATAAACTCAATCGAATCCACATCACCGTTCCATGCAATACCCGTCAGCCACATACACGCCATAATCGAATTCGACGAAGCGGTGGCCATCGTGCTCCACTCCTCCATACTGTTCATCTCAAAAGAAGACGGCTCGGTGCATGTCCATCTAAAAGAAATCGGGCCGACCATCATAGACCGCGTAAAATCATTCCTCGCCCCGGAATGAGCATCTCAATATAATAATAGGTAATAATTGACCATATTTGCGATTTTCTCCGTAACTTTGCACCAGACTACACCGTCCTCCCGTCACGGAGGCCGGCCATTGACATTGTTAATCAACTCCATTTGAAACATAAAACCATGTACAGGACCAACACCTGCGGCGAGCTCAGGCTTGCCGATGCCGGAAAAGAGGTCACCCTCGCCGGATGGGTCCAAAGGGCACGCAAGATGGGAGGCATGACCTTCATCGACCTGCGCGACCGTTACGGACTCACACAGATTGTCTTCAACAACGCCGACAACGCCGCCTTATGCGAGCAAGCCAACCACCTTGGCCGCGAGTATGTGGTGCAAGTGACAGGGAAAGTGGCAGAGCGCTCTGCCAAGAACCCCGCCCTCCCCACAGGCGACATCGAAATAATCGCCGCAGGCCTACAGGTACTCAACCCCGCCGAAATACCGCCATTCACGATAGAAGATGACACCGACGGCGGCGATGACCTGCGCATGAAATTCCGCTATCTCGACCTGCGACGCCCATGCGTGCGTAAAAACCTGGAGCTGCGCCACAAGATGACCATGGAAGTGCGCCGTTACCTCGACTCAAAAGGCTTCCTTGAAATCGAAACCCCCATGCTCGTCGGCTCCACACCAGAGGGAGCACGCGACTTCGTCGTCCCCTCACGCATGAACCCCGGGCAATTCTATGCCCTCCCCCAGTCGCCACAGACCCTCAAGCAACTGCTGATGGTTTCCGGGATGGATCGTTATTTCCAGATTGTCAAATGTTTCCGCGACGAAGACCTCCGCGCCGACCGCCAGCCGGAGTTCACGCAGATCGACTGCGAGATGAGCTATGTCAACCAAGAGGATGTCATCGAGCTGTTCGAAGGAATGGCCAAACATCTCTTCAAGGAACTACGCGGAGTGGAAATAACCGAGCCGTTCACACGCATGCCATGGTCAGAAGCCATGCGCCTGTACGGGTCAGACAAACCAGACCTCCGCTTCGGAATGGAGTTTGTCGAACTCATGGACATCCTCAAAGGCCACGGATTCGCAGTGTTCGACAATGCGGAATATGTCGGCGGCATCTGCGCCAAGGGGGCAGCATCATACACACGCAAACAGCTTGACCAGCTCACAGACTTCGTGAAACGTCCGCAAATCGGCGCGAAAGGAATGGTATATGCCCGTGTCGAAGCAGACGGCAGCGTGAAGTCATCGGTCGACAAATTCTACACCCAAGACGTGCTCCAGCAGATGAAGC
>DBFWRP010000340.1:0-9769 GCA_048222005.1 Muribaculaceae bacterium
CGTCGTGGTGGTGCGCCATTCATGGCTACAACCATCCGGCAATCAACAAGGCCATCGAGCGGCAGATTGCCCGCATGAGCCATGTGATGTTCGGCGGCCTCACTCACGAGCCGGCCATTGAGCTTGGCAAGAAATTGCTGAAGATGGCACCCCCGTCGATGAATCACATCTTTTATGCCGACTCAGGCTCCGTGGCCACTGAAGTGGCGATGAAAATGGCCGTGCAGGCCGCAGTGAGCCGCAGCGGATCGCACCGCAAAAGCAATTTTGCCACAATCCGCTCGGGCTACCACGGCGACACATGGAATGCCATGAGCGTGTGCGACCCTGTCACCGGTATGCACGGGGCTTTCGGGCCTGCGCTTCCGGTGCGATTCTTCGTGCCGCAGCCGCGCTCTCGTTTCGGAGGTGAATGGAATGAGGCCGACATTGAGCCGCTGCGCCGGTTGTTCAGGGAAAAGTCCGATGAGATTGCCGCCCTGATTCTCGAGCCGGTGGTGCAGGGTGCCGGAGGGATGTGGTTCTATCACCCGCAGTTTCTGCGCGAGGCACGGCAGCTGTGCGACCAGTATGGCATTCTGCTGATTTTCGATGAAATAGCCACCGGATTCTGGCGCACCGGCAAACTGTTCGCATGGGAACATGCCGGAGTGCAGCCCGACATAATGTGCATCGGCAAGGGCCTCACGGCAGGCTATCTCACCATGAGCGCCGTGCTGACCTCAGCCGAAGTGGCACGCACCATTTCCGAGGGCGAGGCCGGCGTGATGATGCACGGCCCCACTTTCATGGGCAATCCGCTTGCATGCGCCGTGGCAAACGCCTCGATGGACCTCCTGAATTCCCAACCGATGGACCAAATTGTGGCCCATATATCCGAAGAACTGGAGAAAGGACTGGCGCAGGCACGTGAATTCACCGAATATGTGGAGGATGTGCGCGTGCTCGGTTCAATCGGTGTGGTCGAGGTAAAACAACCTGTCGATGTGGGACGTTTTCAAAAAGAGTGCGTGCGCCGCGGAGTGTGGATACGCCCCTTCGGCCGCATGATCTACATCATGCCCCCCTACGTCATATCCGACAGCCAGCTGCACACGCTCACAACGGAAATGTTGAACATCATCAAATCAGGACAATGGATGTAAGAGCACACCTTCAGAAACTTCACGCAGAAGGCAACTACCGCGAGATCCCCACTGTGACTCCCACCGTGGTCACAGACTATTCCACAAACGACTACCTCGGGCTGGCCCGCGAACCGGGACTGCAGGCAAAATTTTTCAGCGATCCCATATCACAGACAGTGCCCATGACCTCCTCGGCGGCACGTCTGCTCGCACCTCGGCAGATTGAGTACACCAATCTTGAAGTGTTTCTGTCGCTGCTCTACAAGCGCCACCGTGGCGACAACACGGCCGCATTGCTATACAACAGCGGCTATCACGCCAACACGGGGCTGATTTCCTCCATAGCCACAGGAAACACCCTGATTCTGGCCGACCGGCTCGTTCATGCAAGCATAATCGACGGCATAGTGCTTTCGCGCGCCCCGTTCACCCGCTTCCGCCACAACGACTTCGACCATCTGGGTCAGCTGCTCGCCGACAAGGCTTCGGCCTACGACCAGGTTCTCGTCATCGTGGAAAGCGTATACAGCATGGACGGTGATTCGGCCGATATCGAACGCCTCATACAGCTGAAACGCGCCTACCCCAACGTGCTTCTATACGTCGACGAAGCGCATGCGTTCGGCGTTCTCGGCCCGAAAGGACTGGGTCTGAGTGCGGCATCGTCGGCTCCGGCCGAAATCGACGTGATTGTCGGTACTTTCGGCAAAGCTGCGGCATCGGCAGGAGCGTTCGCCATCACCGGGCTCGACATGCACGATTATCTGGTGAACACGTCGCGAAGCTTCATCTTCTCAACGGCCATCCCGCCTATGAATGCGGCATGGACACGCTTCACACTCGGCAATCTGCTGCAGAAGGACAACCGCCGCGAACATCTGGCACGTCTGGGTGTCCAGCTGAGTCAGGTGCTTTCAAAATACAGCGCCACGCCCGTGCAACCATCCCACATACAGCCGCTCATCATAGGCGACGCCCACAAGGCGGTGGAACTGTCGCGACAGCTTCTCACCCGCTACGGCATCAAGGCCCTCCCCATACGCAAACCTACTGTACCGGCAGGCACCGAGCGTCTCCGTTTCAGCCTGTCGGCCGACATGATGCCGCGCGACATCGAGGTCCTCGACAACGCCCTCCGCGAGCTCATGTAACCACCACCGCCCCGTGCGCGGTGCACCCAAGCACCACGCGCCGCAACCACCAATCTCGTTTATGGAAAAAGTATTCATATCACAGTCACATCAGTCCCGACTCATTCTTGTTTTCCTCGGCTGGGGAATGGATGTCCGTCCGTTTTCAGCCCTGCGGAAGAACGGGTTCGACGTGCTGGCTGTCTACGATTATACCGGCCTTGACGACACTGCGGTGCGGGACCTCGAGTTCACCCGACTGGCCAACGAGGCCGAACGGTATGAGGAGATTGTTGTTGCGGCATGGTCGTTCGGCGTGCGTATCGCCGCCGATTTCCTGGCCGGATGCCGCATGCATCTGCCCGTGACACGCGCCATAGCCATAAACGGCACAACAAGCCACATCCACGACACCAAGGGGATTCCGCAGGCCATCTTCAACGGCACACTCGAACATCTGTCGGAAACCTCCGTCCGTAAATTCAACCGCAGGATGTTCGCTTCGGCCGATGCATTCGCCGGTTACATGCTTCATGCGCCCGCGCGCGGTTTCGACAGCCTGAAATCAGAGCTTGCCACCTTCGCCCGCATCTCGCCCGCCGACGATTGCGACATGTTCAACCTTGCCGTCGCCGGTGAGGCCGATGCCATTTTCCCAGTCCGCAACCAGCTTGCGGCGTGGGCCGGCGTGCAAACAGAGATTATGCCCGGTGCGCCGCATTTCATCGACCTCCAGACCATACTCGACAACTTCATTGTGGACAAACGCCTGGTGGCCGAACGCTTTCAACGCGCAGCCGACACCTATTCGGACCATGCCGGGCCGCAGCATGGAGTGGCCGCACGGCTTTGGGAACTTGCAGCCACACACGTGGACAAAGCACTTGGAACATCATCGCGGACAGTTGCGCCACGTGTGCTCGAAATTGGCTCGGGATGCGGCTTCCTTACCCGTCTGTACATGCCCTCGCTCCCCTCAGGCACACATGTAGAGCTATGGGACCTCACCACCCCGCCATCATGGCTCCCCGAGAAATCCGCCACTTTCCGGCAATGCGATGCGGAAACCGAAATTTGCGCAGCCGAACCCGATGGTTACAACTGCGTGCTTTCGGCATCGACAATCCAATGGTTCAACTCTCCGGCCGACTTCATCCCGCGCATGGCACGCGCCATGGCGCCCGGTGCGATTGCCGCCATAGCAGTCTACGGCCCGGCAACCTACCGGGAGATATCCAGCCTCACAGGCCGCGGTCTGCGCTACCTTTCTTTGGAGCAACTCAGCGAGAGCGCCGAAAAGTCCGGACTGGAGGTAATCGCAGCCAGTTCAGAAACAACAGTGCTGACATTCGCGGACGCAGCCGCCATGCTTCGGCACATCAAACTCACCGGTGTGAACGGCAATTCCTCGTCGACAGCACTGGCAATGAAAATAATGCGCGCTTTCCCCACAGGGCAACCCGTGGAACTCACATACAACCCCATTTACCTGATTCTGAAAAAACATGACTGACATAGCAACCTCAGGGCTGAAACAGATGCATGGCGCATGGTTTGTAAGCGGAATCGACACCGACGCCGGCAAATCCTACTGCACAGGATGGCTTGCCGACCAACTGACCCGACAAGGCATCCGGACCATAACACAGAAATTCGTGCAGACAGGCAACACCGATATGTCGGAGGACATCCTGCTGCACCGGTCGATAATGGGAACCGGCCTGTTCCCCGCCGACCTCGACCACACCACCGCGCCGCTTATATACACCCACCCCTGCTCGCCTCAGCTCGCAGCCCGACTCGACCGGCGCGACATTCCGCTCGACATCATTGACGGATCCACCAGCCGGCTGCTTTCAGCCTTCGACACCGTGCTCATCGAGGGTGCCGGCGGCCTGATGGTACCGCTGACCGACGAATTCCTCACCATCGACTACATCGCATCACGCCACCTCCCGCTTGTGTTCGTGGTGCATGGAGCGCTTGGATCTATCAACCACGCCATCCTGTCGTTCGAGGCAATCCGCGCCCGCAATATAGAGATGCCCGTTGTGCTTTACAACACCCATTTCGATTCCGACCCGCTCATAGCCGAGGATACACACGGATTTCTCGAGCGCTATCTCGCACGCCATTTCCCGGCAACAGTGCTCGTGGACGTCCCCACCCTGCAGCCTATGTGTTAACAATTATAAACGCATCAGCAATCACCGCTTTCCCGACGTTATTATATAAGACGTTTCATCTAAAAAACTATATTTTTTCATCATGCTGCAATTTGTCATAAAATCCACCCGTCAGACCTCGGTTGCCGAACTGGCACACATGGCCATGGAAGGGGGATGCCACTGGATCCAGATATCCGATAAAGCCGCAGGCGAACGCGAACCTCGCACCAAAGCCCTGTCGGAGGAGCTTATCCCCGATTGTGAAGCACATGAAGCATTCCTCATCATAGAGAATAACGTTGACCTTGTTGAGGAACTGAAAGTGCACGGCGTATTTCTACGCGACTGCAACCGGTCCACCGTGCTCGCGGCACGCGAACGTCTGGGAGCAGAAGCTGTAGTCGGAGTACAGGCACGCAACATCGATGAAATAGCCGGCCTTCACGGCCTGGATGTTGACTACGTGATGGTACCCCTCCCCCAGGGTCTCCCCACAGAGGAGATTCGCGGATTCTACGACGATATTATCCGGCAGGCCGCCGAGCGCGCCATTGTGTTCCACATTGTGGCTGAAGGTGATTTCACACCCGACGACATATGCATACCGCTTGAGGCCGGCTGTGCCGGCGTTGCCGTCTCGTCGACCATAGCCGACAGCGCAAATCCAACCCTCACCACCACAACCCTGCTCGAACGGCTTGAATCACTGCGCCAGAAATAAGAACCACATCACATTCATACACACATACCGACAATGGATTTCATAGGCATAATTCCGGCGCGTTACGCTTCGACACGTTTCCCCGGCAAACCGCTTGCCGACATGGACGGCAAGCCGATGATTCAGCGCGTATATGAACGCGTAAGCATGAAAATGGACCACGTATGGGTGGCAACAGACGACAACCGCATTGCCGACGCCGTGCGGAATTTCGGAGGCAATGTGGTGCTCACCTCTCCCGACCACCGCAGCGGCACCGACCGCTGCCTGGAAGCCTACCGCAACATAGGCTCACAGGCCGATGTGATTGTGAACATCCAGGGCGACGAGCCGTTCATCGACCCTCTGCAGCTGCAACAGATAATGGACTGCTTCAACGACCGGACCACACAGATAGCCACACTTGTACGCCCGTTCTCTGCCGCTGCCGGCTACGAGGCTCTTGAGAATCCCAACAGCCCCAAAGTGGTGTTCGACAGCAATATGAACGCCATGATGTTCAGCCGCTCGGTCATTCCATACATCCGGGGAGCCGAACGGAGCGAATGGCCTGCCCGCCATCAGTTCTACACCCATATCGGGATGTACGCCTACCGTGCCGAAGTGCTGGCCGAAATCACACGGCTGCCTCAGTCATCGCTCGAACTGGCCGAGTCGCTCGAGCAGCTCCGTTGGCTTGAAAACGGTTATAAAATCAAAGTGGGCATCTCCGACTGCCCCACAATAGGCATCGACACCCCGGCCGATCTGGCAGCCGCGATTGAACGCCTGCGCAACACCGGCAACTGACACGCCCCGGCCGCCCACACTCCCAGACTCACCCCGCCAACCACACTTCACACCACCGCAATGCAAGACCACCACACCGCTTACTCCACTTGCCACATCCAACCCGAAATCCACGATCTGCCCGCCCTGAATCTCCCGCCGGTGGAACGTGAAATGCTGCCTGACGGAGTGGAAATCGTATGGCTCAACAGCGGACATCAACCGGTGAGCCGCATTTCGGTGGTGTGGCCGATAGGAACTGCCGATGTTGAGTCGGCCGAAACACTGGCACTGCTGCGCGACATGCTTGCCGAAGGCACACCGGAACACACCGGGGCCGAGATAGCAGGCATCTTCGAGTTCAATGGTGCGTGGACAAAGGTTTCCACCGGCCGACATTTCACCATGTTCACCCTTTACGCGCTCAACAAAACAGTGGAAACCGTGTGGCCGCTCATGGGTGAGATAATCATGCAGCCCACATTCCCTGAGGAATCTCTGACAAGGCTGCGTGAAAAAAGCGCTGCTGCCACCGAGCTGTCCCAACGCAAGGTGAAAGTGCGCTCGTCCAACCTGATAAAACAGATGATCTACGGTACAGACACACCGGCGGCACGTATCAACTCACCCAAAACCCTACGGCTTGTTGAGCGCGACAGCCTTATCCATCTGCATCGTCGCCTGATGCTTTCCACCCCTCCCACCATATTTGTGGCCGGACAACTTTCCCCCGCCATCGTGCAAATGGCACGGCGCATGGGCGAATCGTTCAGTTTCACCGGCCTGACAGCCATGCAGCGCACAATAGTTCCGCAGCCTGAGCATACCGGCACAAGCCGCGAGGTGGACCGCGACACCGATTCGATGCAGACCGCCGTAAACATAGCATTGCCGACCATCGGGCGCATGCACCCCGATTACGTCCGGCTCCGCGCCGCTGTGTTCGCCCTGGGCGGCCATTTCGGCAGCCGACTGATGAGCAACATCCGCGAGGACAAAGGCTACACCTACGGCATAAGCGCCTCTATGCAGCCCTCGCTCGAAGGTACCGACATCCGCATAAGCTGCGAGAACGACAACCGCTTCACAGGCGCAGTGCTGAATGAGACGTTCGCGGAAATCGAGCGGCTCGCAACCGCCCCTATGCCGTCCGAGGAGCTTGAAATGATAAAGCGCACCTCGGTTTCGGGCATGCTTTCCATGCTCGACTCTCCTTTCTCCATAATGGACCATTACATAATGCTGAAAAGCTTTAATCTTCCCGAAAACACATTCAGCACACAACAGCAACAGCTCCGCAAACTTTCGGCGCACGACATTCTGGAGGCGGCACGCACCTACATTCTTCCGGCCCCACGGCTCATTGCCCTGGCAGGCAATCCCGACAAGCAATGATGCCAAATTGGCACACGCACTTAAACTACATTCAATCAAGACTTTCTAACAGCTTCATTATCAAAAGGCTCGTTTTTGGGCGTTTTCTGCAGACCACTTTCGTACAGGGCGGCATCCCCAACTACTTGGGCGACAACTGCTACATCGACAACGGTGCAGCCAACCCCTACAAGGTTATCAAAGCCGATGACGCTGATGCATATCACTTTACATTCAACGGCATTGTTGACGGCACACCCACCGTGCTGGCCCTCACACCCGAAGCCACGACCGAAAACTTTACCGACGGAACCACCATGCTTGTCAACTGCCCCAAATACGAGGCCGGCAACAAGAATCAGCTTTGGGAACTCGTGCGCGATGAGGATCTTGTAAAAGAACTTGCGGCTAAAGCCACTGCAGAAAATCCCGTCGACCTCTCGTTCAAGATTCATGGCTACAAGCTTGACCCCAACGATGACAATGAAAACAACATGTGGGTGCTCAAGAACGAACTTGCAAAGAACTCAACCTCCTATTGCGTGAAAACCCAGGTATGGGGTTCAAACGATGAGAAAGACAAGGACATGATTTTCCGTGTGTATGTTGACCACACAAGCGCCAGCTACCCCGAAAACTACGGATGGGAACTGACTCAGGACGTAACCGGACTGCCCGAAGGTATCTACACCGTCACCGCACAGGCCATGGCCGACAACATGCCCATGGAAGGCGAAGGCAAATTCGAAATGAGTGCCAACGGCGTTGACATGGCCGAAGGCATTCACACCGAAAGCACCGGTGCGTTCACCTGCGACAAGGGAAGCGCCATTGACGTGCTCCGCGACGAAGCCCTCAACAAATGCCTGGTGAAAGCCGAGAACGTTGAGGTAAAGGCCGACGGCCTTCTGCACATCCGCATGGCCAAACCGCTTGTAACTGCCGACGGCAAGCAGAATTTCTTCTTCGACAATTTCTGTCTCATGTATCATGGTCCAAAAGACCAGAGCGCAATCGAATCGGTTGCGGCAGACAACATCGAGGCCGACACCCTTGTTGACGTCTACAATGTATCGGGCATGAACGTCCGCATGAACGTGCCGTTCAGCAACGCACTCGACACCCTGCCCAAGGGAATCTATCTGGTACGTGCCGGCGAAAAAGTTATGAAAATCGCAAAATAACAATCAACCTCCATCCATAAAAAAGAAAGGCGACGCATCAGCTGCGTCGCCTTTCTTTTTTTATATTGTTGCCTTGACGTCGGAATTTTTATTTGCCGGACCTGTACTGCGGCAGCAGGGGGACAGGGAATTTGGAGAACAGTGTGTTCACAGCCTGATCTATCCCTTTAAGATTCTGATAGCCGTTACCTGAACCATTGATGATGGTGGCCACTGAAGCCGAGAACAGCGGCGTCTTTGAGTCGATATTCACAAGGTCCATTGTCAACACGCCCTCCTTGTAGATACCTGTTATCACCTGCGCGTTTGAATAGTATGCCGGATTCCAGTATGGGCCATAATTATAGCGCGGCCACATGTAATATGGATAATAAGGGCCGTAATACGGGAAATAACCGGCCGGCGGCATCAGCGGCTCTGTGGCGATCTCGCGGTGCGTGGTCACCGCGATGTTGACCAGCAACGGCGACTCGGGCGATTCGGTGAATCCGCGCATCACCATCTTCTCCCGGATAGCCGCGGCGATGTTGTAATAGGTAACCATTTCCATCCCCGGGGGAAGCTGCCCCATGTCGGGCGTCACGATCCGGAATGTGTGGTAATCCGACAGTTGTGCATCATTATACGTATCGCTGTTGACCAGCGTGTAGGGTGAGCACGCCGTAAGCAATGCCACCAGCCCGACCAAACTCAATAACTTCTTCATATCCTTAATAAAGCTAAAACGTTATATTTCCGCAGGCATACAAGCTGCCTGTCAGAAATATAACGTTTTAAACGGCATTTAGGTTCTGATTAAACCGGCACTCCGGACCGAACCTACCATGCAGCAAATTGCTATATATATATGCTTATTTCAGCAGTTCGAGCGAACGCGAAATGAAGTTCTGCAGATCCGCTCCGCGGAGCATTCCGTTTCCAAGAAGAGCCAGATCGATAAGCTGGCTTACCAGAGGCTGCTTGGCCGCATAATCGCTGACAATGCGGGTCTGTTCCTCACGCTTGGTGTTGTTGGCAGCCTGAAGCTCATCCACCTGCTTGCTCTCTTCGGCAGGAAGTTGCGAGTCCTTGTGGGCACCGCGAATCTCCTCGATGCGTTTGTTGTTGGCCTCGACCTCGTCCATGAGCGGCTGAACCTGCTGCGAGAGTGCCGAATCGGCCTCGTCGCCGAGTTTCTTGACCAACGGATTCTCGGTGTTGACAATGAGCGAATAGCTGTCGGGCATCTCGCCATAGAAGCTCATGCCGGGCTGAAGCGCGGCCATCTCCTTCATTCGGCGCATATATTCGTTCTGGG